>NZ_JAPWHT010000322.1:0-11965 GCF_027270795.1 Streptomyces sp. ActVer | reverse complement strand
GGCCGTCGGACGAGTACGCCGAGCGAGTCGACAGCAGTTCTGCGCGGTCGGCGGCCGTCATCTGGTCGATGCTGAGCGCCACCTGCTCCGCGAGACCGCTACCGCTGGTGGCCAGCGCCAGCTCGCGGTTGGACGCGGTCAGCTCACGCACCGTGTTGCCGAAGCGGTCGTACTCGGTCGTGGTGATGTGCCCGCCTGGGGTCCCGGTGTTCACCTCTCGCCCTGAGGCGTCGGTGTAGTCGATCGTCGCCCGCTTGTATTCGGACGCGGCCAGGTCACTTCCGGTGTTCGACAGCGGCACCGCATCCGCCGGGAAGATTGCGGTCGCGTCTGTCGGCACATCGCTCTGGCCCCAGGCCGCGGCGTCCGACGCGCCCATGGCATTCGGGGCCTTGGTACCGGACAGCGGCACGTCGTAGACCACGCTGGTGGTCGCGTTGGTGCCGTCGGTCTCGCTCTTGCTGCCCTGCTTCAGGTTCGGCCGGGACACTGACAGCAGCATGCCCGCACCGGCGGTGGCGGCGTTGCCCGCCTTGCCGTAGGTGAAGGTCCAGGCCAGTTCACCGGGCGGGGTCATGGTGGCGACGCGGCCGGCGGAGTCGTAGGTGTACGCGGTCTTCAGCACCGGGCTGATCCGCGGGTCCCACTCCTCACGCAGACGGCCGGAGTCGTCGTACGTGTATTGCGCGACCACGGTTGCGGTCGCCGTTGAGGCGCCCGGATCGGTCGCCCACACCTTGATCTGCTTGACCTGCCCGCTGTAGTCCCCGAGCGATGAGCTGGTGGCGGTGGTGGAGGCTGCGTAGACGAACTCCAGCATCCGGCAGCCCTTCGTCGACGGCGTCGTCTCGCACGTCGAGGACGACACCGCCGAGGTGGGGGCGATGACGTACTTCGGGCGGGCCAGCGTGCTGCTGCCGGAGGTCACCTTCTCCGACACCACCTTGGTGGTGGAATTGTCGGCTGGCACATAGGTGCTGGATACCTGCCAGGTCGTGGCCGCCGAATCCACCTTCGCGAACGTGGTCGTGGTGCCCCCGTCGTCCTTCAGCGTGAAGGAGCCGGTCAGCGACCCGGTCAGGGTGAGGTCCTCCGAACCGGGCTCGGGCTTCCAGCCTCCGGAGGAGGTGGCAGTGAACCCGGTCTCGGCGCCGTCCACATCGACCAGCGCCACCGAGGTCGCCGAGGTCTTGCGGAGATACGACCAGTCCGAGTCGGTGATCTCCGCCGTGGTGCCGGAGGTCCACTGCGGTCCGAAGATCGCCGCCTGGCCTTCGCTGTCCGCGCCCGCCGTCGGGCGGCGGGAGGAGGCGGTGCGCTGCACGGACAGGCCGAAGCCGGAGACATCGGTCGCGGAGAGGGTGAAGTCGCCGGTCAGCATGTTCACCGAGCCGGGGCCCACCTCCTCGCTCGGGGCGGCGCCGGCGTTGCGGTCCACGGTGATCGTGTGCGGCTGCGAGTAGGCGGTGGTGGTGCCGTCCGTGAAGGCCGCCCGGATGTCGACCGGACCATCCTCGGTGAGCGAGGTCGTCACGTTCCAGGTGAGCGCGGCGGGGCTGCCACCGGCGACCGCGAGCGGCCAGGAGCCGACGGCCGAGCCGTCGGAGGACTTGGTGACGTCCGCGACCGGCACATCGTGCCAGGAGTCCGTCTCACCGCGCCGGTACTGGTAGGTGACTCCGGTGTAGGTGGTCTTCCCCGTCGAGGTCAGGCTGACCCGGCGCGCGGCGCTGTCGCCCTGCCCCGGGGTCAGCAGTCCCGCGCCGTCACCGACACCGAACGCGTACGTCGTCGCTACAGAGGAAAGGTTTCCGCCGGAGTCGATGGTCTTCGCGTACAGCTTGTGCCAGTCCTCCCCGGGCTTGATCGTGATCGTCAGCGGGTCGCCGCCGGAACCGTCGGTGGTGTCGTACACCCGGTTCGGCACCGAGGAGTCGTCCAGACCCCAGGAGAAGCCCATGCCGTCCGTGGACGTGGTGTCCAGGGTGCAGGTCGCGCCGCTGTCGGCCTTCGCCGTCCAGGTGTTCTCGCTGTAGGGGTCGCAGCTGATGGTGGGCGCGGCGGGAAGGCCGGTGTTCATCACGAACGTCGTGTAGCCCGACCAGGACCCGTAGTCGGTGCCGTCATACCCGCGCACCCTGAACCGCAGATGCTTGGCCGCGGGCAGCGCCGAGGCGGAGGGGATGGGCAGCTGCGCCGTCGATCCCGAGGCCACCGAGGCGGAGGTGCCGGTGTAGGAGTAGGTGGTGTCCGCGTACGCCGGGTCCGCGGTGACCTCGAACTGCGCCTTCACCGTGGACCCGTCGGCGTCGGTGACCTTCGCCGACAGCGTCGGCGTCAGGGAGGTCACGTACAGCTTGCCGTTGTAGGGGTTGGCGAACTTCGGCGAGATCGCGGCCGAGGCGGTGGTGGCGTAGGAGTTGTAGGTCACCACCAGCTTCGGCGCATACCCGGAAGTGGTGTAGTTCGCCGACCGGAAGCGACGCCAGGTGGTGGAGTCGGTCTCGTCCGCGCTGCGGATCTGCAGACCGTAGTTGGTGGAGCCGTCCGCCCACGCCTGCACGATCGGCTGCAGGGTCCAGTTCGACCAGTTCGCCGGGCAGGACGAGGAGTAGCCCCAGTGCCCGGTGTTGGTCGCCATGCCGGTCGTGGTGGTCGACGGCTGGGCACCCCACGTGATCGAGGAGGACGACCAGGTGGAGGTGATGCGGCGGGCCTGCGTGGCCGCACCGGACGTGGAGCAGGTCGCCGAGTAGTAGTTGTACAGCGACATCGTGGCCGCGGTGATGTGCTTGCCGGCGAACTTCGACACGTCGAACTTCAGATACGAGCGCGCCACATCCGCACCGGCGTCGTACGTGCCCGACTTCAGCTCCTGGGAGGAGACCTGCGAGTCGGGGTAGTCCGGGTTCTGCACCCAGGTGTCGGTGGTCACCGCGAGGGTTGTGGTCGGATCGACCGTCACTGGGTAGGTCGCGGTGGCGAGGAAGTCGGTGTCGGGGGTGAGGACGAGGGTCTGCGAGCCGCCGGAGGCGGTCTCGATCCTCGTGGTCACCCGCTCCTGGCGGGCGGACTCACCGGAGGCGGGGTCCTTGGAGGCGTCCCACAGCATCGGGGCCGGGGCCTCGGCGACCAGGTCCCCGTCGGTGTTCTTCAGCAGCAGGTGCCCGGAGTCTGCCTGGGACAGCTTCAGCCCGTCCAGGTTCAGCGGAATCCGGTACGTCACCGCGTCACCGTCGGGCCGCTGCGTCAGCTCGATGTTCTCCGAAAAGCCCTGCGCCAGCGCCGTCACGGACAGGCTCTGCCCGCTGCCCAGGTTGTACGAGGCGGTGTTGTCCTTCACCGACGGGGCAGGCAGCTTGTCCTCCCACCCCAGCCCGAAGGATTCCTTGCCCTTGGTCACCGATGCCAGCCTGGTGTCGCCGCCGTCGGAGACCTCAATGTCCGCGACCGTCGCAGCCGGCGTCAGCTCGGCGCCGGTGTCGGACAGCGAGGTGTCGATGTCCTTCCACACCCCGTCCCGCTTCACCCGCACCGGACCGCCATACGCCACCGTCTCCAGTTCCCCGCTGGGCAGTGCGTACGTCGTCGTGTCGGCGGTCCGCGCCGACAACACCTCGATCTTCCGGTCCTGCAGACGGGCCATCAGCACCGCAGACGCCTCGTCCTGCGCCTCCGCAGGCCCCGACGTGGCGGCGGCCACAGTTGACGCAGACTCGGATACTGTGGCGGTCGTGCCCGCCGCGAACGCCAGCCCGGTGTCTTCCGACACCAGGGCGGCCTCGACCGCGAACAGCATTGCCACACCGATGGCTATCCGTCGCAGTCTCCGCGACTGATGAGCCTGTCTCTTCCTCGATCTGCCATGGGCCACAGGTGTGTGACGCATGATCAGCTCCCTCCCTGAAAACCCTTGAGGGTTCAAATGAAACGGGGCTGATCTTCACAGGAGGCATAGGCTACTGCCGCAAGAGTTTCAACTTTCCCTCACGCTAAACCCAAGGAGGCGTCAAGAGAGAGAGGAGATTCCTTTGCTCCCACCCCTTCCGACCACCCTTATTGTGCGCATTGGACACTTTGACTCCCACACCGTCTGCCATGGCGTCGCAAATGGGTTCCCCGGGGCACCTCAAAGATTTTCCCAAGAGATGAAGGAAGAAGAGGATCAATCGTGAAGGTCTGGGCGTCGGGCGCCGTCCCCGCGCCCCACAGCGGAGTCGCTCACCTACGAGCGCCGCGGACAGTGCACCCCCGAAGAAGCCCCACCCAGTGACGAAGACACCCATCCCTAGCGTGCTGGTCACCGGTCTCCGCCTCGGCGGAATTGCGCGGCCTCCCCGCAAGCAGCGGGAGGCTCGTTTGACCACACCGTCCGATCCGCCCCTCCTGCCTCTCTCGATCTGATCACGCTCGTTGCCGAACGCGTCTCACAGTCCTCGTCCTTGCGCCCTTCGCCTTCGTGGACAACGAGCTGCTCTACGCACGGCAGGGCGACGGTCACGACCTTCTCTCCGAAGTCGGTGAGTCGCATCCGGTGCCCGTGCTGGCCGCGCACCAGGAGCTGCCCTTGGAGATCCCGCTCGAGTTGCTGGATCTGCGGAGTCAGAGTGGAGGGGGAGATGCCAGCGTCGCGGCAGTAGGCCGCCAGAGTCGGGTAGGCCACGGCCTGCAGGAACCTGAGCAGTCGGCGGCAGCCGGGGAACGTTCGTACCGCGGGCCGCAGGAGCAGAGGGAAGCCGTCCACGCCCGGGGCGTCAACGGGGCGAGGCCGGGCTTTGCGTCCCTTCTTGCGCAGGCGGTGTCCGGTCGCGCGGTGCCAGGTCTGCCGGGGCTGGTCAGCCAGGGTGTGAGCCCAGCTCTCGACGGCCCGGACGGCTTCTTGGCCGAGCGCGGTGAGTTCCAGCTTCCGGCCTCGGCCCGCGCGGATCAGCAGCGGGCCACCGAGGTCCTCCTCCAGACGCTTGAGCTGGATGGTGAGCGTTGCAGACGCGCAGCCGGCGGATCGCGTAGGAGTTGCCCAGAGCCGGCCGGAGCACTTTCGGCGCCGAAGCGAACTCCTGCCGCGGGGCCTTCGGCTGGCGGTTGTTCCGAATCGGGATGCCGCATTCACGTGCTCGGGCGGCCACAGCTGTTCCGCTCATGCCGGTTTCCCGAGTGCGGATTCGTCCTCGGGCTCCTCGACGGGGCGGGGCAGGTCGCGTCTTCCAGAGCCGACCACCGTGGCCAACCCCTGGCGCAGCATGTGGCGCTCGGACAACGGCTCCGTCAGGTCCGTCACGAATTGCTGGCACCACAACAACCGCAGCACCGCGCTTCTCACCCGCCAGTCCGGGTGACATCCCCCCGAACACCCCTCCGGCGCTGAAGGAGCTGTTCTCCCAGCCAACACGCCTCCGCCGGCGACACGAGCCGCGCTACTGGCAGGTGGCCGACCAGGGGCTCAACGAGAACGCCGCGAAGAGACTCGACCAGGAACTTCACGCTCCGGCAGCAGGACCTCGACACGGCCGCCAGGCGGCGGGCGCAGAAGCGTCCCTGAGCGCCCTCCGCGCCTCGGCAAGCCGCTAACAGGGCTGCCTTCCAGCGTCGGCAAACGGTGGGGATCGACGGGCCTACTTGCCGGTTAATCGTCCTCTGGTGTCAGATGGCGTCAGAAATAGGAGTCCGGGGCCCCTCAGGCACAGTGGGCGCGTTGGACGAGGCCCGGGTGGAGGCGATGGGGCGCTCGTTGCCTGACCAGCAGCGGTCCCACAGCCAGCGGGCCAGTTTCCACCAGGCGTCACCCTTCAGATCCCGGTAGCCGTAGGCGTCCTTGATGGTGCCTTGGTGGTCCCAGCGGGTGCGCTCGGCGCCGTACCCGGCGAGCACCGACGGGGAGTGGCCGAGCTGGTCGGTGACGTACTCGACGACGTCAGCGGGCGCGTGTTCAGGGTTGTCCAGGAAGGTGCCCAGTAACCGTACCGTGCCGAGCTGGACGGCGTGGCCGAGCTGTGACCTCGCGCCCCGGCAGGTCATCGCCCGCCGCCGCGCGTCGCGGTCGAGGAGGAAGTAGCCGGCCAGCTGCCCGTCGTCCGGTACGGCGGTGAACGTGCCCGTAGTCGCGGCCTGTTCGTCGGTCAGGAATGCCACCCGTCCTGCCTCTCCCCTTTGGTTTTCCCCGTGCCGTGACGGCGCTCACTGCAAGTCAGATGATCAGTGGGTGTGGTGGCGGGGGCTTGTCGGTGCGGGCGGTCGAGTGCGGTCCGGTGCCAGCCGACGGTGCGGAGGCGTTCGAGGAGTTCGCTAACGCCCGCGGTGTGCGGCGACAGCTCCGGCTCAAGGTCGCGGACCATCGTCACGTACCGGGGCGCGTTGATCGGGCTGGCCAGGTCTAGGGAGCGGGCGGCGGTCGCTGCGGCGATACGCCGTGCCTCCAGCGGCCGCTGAGCAGGTCCTGGAAGAGCATGCGGTGCAGCTCGTCCATCCGGTCGTCGTCCTGCTCCAGATGGAGGGCGTTACCGACGTCCTTGGTGGTGCGGCGTCCAGGCCAGGTGACAACGACCGTTTGCCGACACTTCCGAAGGCGGTGGCGCGCGGCGCCTGGCTGGTTCAGGCTGGGAGGAGCCGAGAGTACTGTCTTTGCGGTGCGGTCCGGTTTGGACGGGTCGGCGGATCTTGTGGTTGTACTGCGTCGAGCAGGCCGTCGCCCCCGGGGGGTTCGGCACTGGATCGACTCGACTGGCACCGGGGAAGGGCTCGAGGACCATGGCGCACGATCACGCAGGGGGCTCCTCCGCACCTGGCATACCCGGCGGTGACGGGCATGCGCACGGGCCGCGGATCGGCAGTGCGGGCGGACGCCACCAGAAGCCGCTGGCCATCGCGTTTGCGCTGACCGCGGCGTACGCGCTGGTGGAGGTCGTCGGGGGCGTCGTCACCGGTTCCCTCGCGCTGATCAGCGATGCGGCGCACATGGGCACCGACGTGCTGGGGCTGGGGCTCGCCCTGGCCGCCATCAAGCTGGCCAAGCGTCCGGCGGCGGGCCAGCGCACCTACGGCACCTACCGGCTGGAGGTGCTGGCCGCGGTCATCAACGGTCTGCTGCTGTTCGGTGTCGCCTTCTACGTGCTCTACGAGGCGGTGCAGCGCTTCCGGGACCCGCCGGAGGTCCTCGGGGTGCCGATGCTGGTGGTCGCCGTGGTCGGCCTCCTGGTCAACGTCGTCTCCTTCCGGCTGCTCACCGCCGGCGCCAAGGAGAGCCTCAACGTCAAGGGTGCCTACCTGGAGGTGCTCTCCGACATGCTCGGCTCGGTCGGGGTCATCATCGGCGCGGTCGTGATCACGGTCACCGGTTTCCGGTACATCGACGCCATCGTCGCGGCTGCCATCGGGCTGTTCATCCTGCCGCGGACCTGGCAGCTCATGCGCCAGGCCCTGCGCATCCTCATGGAGGTGGCGCCTCCCGGCGTCGATGTGGAGGCAGCCGCCCGGGAGCTGGCCGCGGTCCCCGGGGTGCGCGAGGTGCACGATCTGCACATCTGGACGCTCACCAGCGGCATGGAGGCGGCCACCGCGCATGTGGTGATCGGGGACGGTGCCGACTGGCACGCCGTGCTGGACCGCACCCGGCAGATCCTCGCCGAGGGATACGGCGTCACCCACCCCACGATCCAGATCGAGCCCGCCGAGCACGTCGAGGAGCCGGCGGGCTTCTGACGCCCCTTGCGGACAGTGGCCGCGAGCCCCGGCTCCCGCCGATGTCGGTGCCCGAGTTGATCTGCTGACCCTGCAGGCGGACAGGCGGACAGGCGGACAGGCGGAGGGGCGGCATGCGGGACGGCCTGTTCCGGGCGGCTCACCGGGTGCTGGGGGCGGGCGCGGTCAGGTGTGGACGATGACGATGGGACAGGGTGCGTGCTGGGCGCACTGATGGCTGACCGAGCCCAGAAGCAGGCTGGTGAAGCCGCCGCGGCCGCGGGGGCCGACGACGAGGAGGTCGGCGCCTCGGGCGGCCTCGATCAGTGCGGGGGCGGGCGGGCCCTCGACGACGCGGCGTTCGATGTCGGCATCCTCGATGCCCGCGGTGTGCCCGAGGGCGGCTTCGAGGGTCTGCTCGGCCGCCCGCTGGAGCGGTTCGCGGACCGCTGCTTCGGTGGCGAGGCGGGCGATCTCGCTGCCGTGATAGGGGGAGGACCAGGCGTGGACGACCCGCAGTGTCGCCACGCGCAGGCGGGTCTCGTCGACGGCCCAGTGCAGGGCCTTGAGCGAGGCCGGCGAGCCGTCGACACCCACGACGATGACGGCCATGGGGCGCCTCCCTTCTCGGCGGGGATACAACGAGCGATCCGGCTCCCCCGGCTCCGTGAGATCCCCCGGGCCGCAGGGGGCTGGAGTCGATTGTCTCCGATATGACCGTCGCGGTCCTGCGGTGGCACCGCCCCACCCGGGGTGGGGTGCGGCGGCGCCACCGGTTGTGCAGGAGGCGGGGGCCCGGCGTGTCAGGGCAGGGCCGGGGTCATCCGTACGGGTTCGGTGCCCTCGGCGTTGTGCCGTTCGGCCCAGGTGATCAGGGCGGTACGGCAGGCGTGGTCGAGGTGGTGCAGCCCGGACAGGTCCAGCTCGACGGGCCGGTCCTTGGGCAGTGCTTCCAGGTCGTCCAGTATTTTCGGCAGGCGCAGGAAGGTCGCGTGGCCCGACAGGTACGCCTGGACGGGGCCTGCGCCCTTGTCTATCACCTCCAGCTTGATGTGCGAGGTCTCCCAGGCAACCTTGACCACGGCCAGGCCGAGGCCGATGAGGACACCCTCGAACATGCTGACGGTGACGATGGCCACGGCGGTGGCCGCGAGGATCAGGGCCTCCCCGCGGTGTTCGCGCCACAGCGCGGGGAAGTGCTTGACGGGCAGGAGTTTGACGCCGGCGTGGACCAGGACGCCGGCGAGCGCGGCGATGGGGATGAGCGCGAGGACGGCCGGCAGCAGGGCGGCGAACAGCAGCAGCCACAGCCCGTGCAGGACCCGGGACGCCTTGGTCTTGGCGCCGGCCTGGACGTTGGTGGCGCTGCGGACGATGACCGCGGTCATCGGCAGGGCACCGAGAGCACCGCAGACGATGTTGCCCGCGCCCTGGGCCATCAGTTCCTTGTCGTAGTCGGTGCGCGGGCCCGCGTGCATGCGGTCCACGGCTGCCGCGCTGAACAGCGACTCGGCGGAGGCGATGAGGGTGAAGGCGAGCACGGTGCCGAGCAGGCCGGGGCCGAGCCCGCCGAGCGCTTCGGTGCCGGGCGGCTGGATCGAGTCGATCAGGCCGCGGACCTCGACCGTCTTCACCGACAGGTTCAGCAGCCAGGTCGCGCCGGTGGCCAGGGCCACGGCCACCAGCGCGCCGGGCACCACCCGCACCTTGGCGGGCAGGCGCTGCCACAGCAGCATCACCGCGACAGTGCCCGCGCCGAGCGCGAAGGAGGGCCACAGCGTGGTGGAGGTGAAGAGGTCACCGGCCAGGCCGGGCAGGCCGGTGATCTTGCCGATGCCCGATGCGGGGGCTGCCACGCCTGCCATGGAGTACAGCTGACCGGCGATGATGACCAGGCCGATGCCGGCGAGCATGCCCTCCACCACGGCGATGGAGATGCCGCGGAACCAGCGCCCGCATTTCAGGGCGCCCAGCACCAGCTGGAGCAGGCCCGCGGCCAGGACGATCACGCCGAGGGCGGGCAGTCCGTAGGTCTGGACGGCTTCGTAGACGAGGACGGTCAATCCGGCGGCGGGTCCGCTGACCTGGAGGCTGCTGCCGGGCAGCAGGCCGGTGATCAGGCCGCCGACGATGCCGGTGACCAGGCCGAGTTCGGCCGGCACGCCGGAGGCGACGGCGACGCCCACGCACAGCGGGAGGGCGACGAGGAAGACGACGAGGGAGGCGGCGACGTCACGCCGCAGGATGGCGGGATTCATGGGGGGTCCTTGGCGAGTGTGGGGGCCAGGGTTTCGGGTCGTGCGGGGTTTACAGCGGCAGGAACGCGTTGTCCTGCGGCCGGTGCTCGCACACCAGCCCGGTGTGGATTTCGTAGAACCAGCCGTGCAGCCGCAGCCGGCCCTCGGCCAGCCGGCGGGCGATGCCCGGATAGCCGCGCAGCCGCTCCAGCTGCTCCAGGACGTGGCGCTGCACCGGGCCGGCGAATTCCGCGGCAGGTTCCTCACCGGTGCTGCCGTCCTGCAGGGAGGGGGAGGCCGCGTGGGCCAGCCAGCCCTTCACGGCGGGGACGGCCGTGAGGTCCTCGCCGCGTACCACAGCGCCGACCGCCCCGCAGTGGGAGTGGCCGCACACCACGATGTCGGCAACCTGGAGGACCTCGACGGCGTACTCGATGGTGGCCGCCTCACCCGACGGGCGCTGAAGGCAGTAGGGGGGAACGATGTTGCCCGCGGTGCGCATCTCGAACAGCTCGCCCGGCCCGGCACCGGTGATCAGGGAGGGGACGACGCGTGAGTCGGAGCAGGTGATGAACAGGGCCTGCGGCTGCTGGCCGGCGGCCAGCCGGCCGAGTTCCCCGGCGGCCTGCTGGTGGAAGGAACGGGCGTGGTCGATCAGGGATCGCATGTCAGGTACCTCCTGCGCCCCCGGCAGGGGGCGTCGATGTGATGGATGGGGATGCCGCGGGCCCTGGAGGGAAGCGGCGGGCAGCATGAGGCCGCCCGGCGCGGGGTGGGCGAAGGGGACGCCGCACCGCCTGCAGGGGTTCGCAGAAAAAGGGTTGGGATGGTGAGACGGGGTTCCGTTCCTCACACCGCGGACGGCCCGACCGGACGGTCAGTGGCGGACATGCCCGGCCTTCGCGGGTGACGATTCACCTTCGAGCACGCGGGCACGGGGCACGCCTCACAGCCGCTTGAGAATCAGCGGCACTCCAGGAGCGGACACGACTCCAGCAGGAGCGGGGCGTGGAACGGGGCCTGACTGTCAGCAGCGGAAGACCTGCAGCAGGGCTGGTGAAACGGGTGGCGGCTGTCCGACCGGCTCGTACGGCACCCGCCGGCAGGGCCTGCAGTCGCACGGCGCCGCCGACGCGCACCCCGCCGTGGGAGCAGCCGGCTCGGAATGATCGGCCGGGGGGCTGTTCTCACGGACTCGCGCCCAGTGCCCGGCAGCCTCCTCCGGCCGGGAGGAGCCCTCGCACAGCTGCGCTTCGTAAGCGGCAGCTCCGCGGCCCTGAGGCGCACGTTCATGTGAAGGCGTCGCGGCAGCGGCATGGGAGAAGAACAGCACCGCCAGGACAGCGGCCAGCAGCGCCGCGACAGCGCGCACCGCATACCTGCTCCCTGACACTCCCTGCCCTCCCTTCCGGCGCGCCCCATCACTCAGCGGCGCGGTCGAAGATCCTCGCACAGCCGTCGATCAGTCCGACGATCCACTGTCGGCAACAGTTCCAGCCCGGATGTAAACAGCGCGTTACGAGCAGCCGGCGGGCGGCAGGAGCCGACCGAAACCGGCCAGCGTCTCGCGACCAGCCACTTCCTGCCTGCGCCGGGCGAAGACGGTGGGCGAGTCGCCCGTCGGCGGCCCGCCCGGCCCCCGCACCGGCCACCGACCGATGCCACCTGCTTCTCAGGCCGCGGGGGCGCAGTGTTCGCAGCGGGTCTCCTCCCGCGCGGCCTGCTGCTCGGGGGCCGGTGTGACGGGCTTTTCGGCGGGCCGGGGTTCGCGGGCGTCGGAGCCGGTGCGCAGGGCGGTCGCGCGCACCAGGGCGGCGATGACGGCGTAAGGGTCGCTAGACATGGTTCTCCTGCTGGACGTGGGGGGGGGTGCCCGGGCTGCGGGGGCCGGCCCCCGCAGTGCGCGTGGGGCGGCCTGGCCCGCTCAGCAGCGTAGGATCTGCCGCGAAACGGCCGGAAGGCCGCCATCCGGGACCGTGCCGAGCTCCAGGGAGCGTGTGTGGCCGGCCGCGTCGAGCGGCGGCAGCGCCGCCGCGACGGGGGAGGCCGCCGGT
>NZ_JAPWHT010000321.1:0-11975 GCF_027270795.1 Streptomyces sp. ActVer | reverse complement strand
CCAGGCGGGCGGCATCGAACCCGTCACCGACGGCACGTTCGAGGACAGCGGGGCCACCGAGGCCTGTCTGTGCTCCAGTGACGCGCTGTACGAGGAGCAGGCCGCCGAGGTCACCGCCTCCCTCAAGTCGGCGGGCGCCGCGCAGGTGTTCCTCGCCGGGCGTCCCGGGCAGTACCCCGGTGTCGACGCCTACGTCTTCGCGGGCTGTGACGCCGTAGCCGTGCTCTCCGCCACCCTCGACCGCATGGGAGTGTCCTGATGGAACCGACGGGACCGATCCCCGATTTCTCCGGGATCGAGCTGGGGGTCCCGGCCGTGGACGGCGGCCCCGACGAGTGGCGCGACGCCGTCAAGAAGGCGGCCGGCGGCGACGACCTCCTCTGGGAGACCCCGGAGGGCATCGCGGTCAAGCCGCTCTACACCGGGCAGGACCTGGAGGGCCTGGACTTCCTGGGTACGTACCCGGGTGTCGCCCCGTATCTGCGCGGCCCGTACCCGACGATGTACGTCAACCAGCCCTGGACGATCCGCCAGTACGCGGGCTTCTCCACGGCCGAGGAGTCCAACGCCTTCTACCGGCGCAACCTCGCGGCCGGTCAGAAGGGTCTGTCCGTCGCCTTCGACCTGCCCACGCACCGGGGTTACGACAGCGACCACCCGCGCGTGACCGGTGACGTCGGCATGGCGGGTGTCGCCATCGACTCCATCTACGACATGCGGCAGTTGTTCGACGGCATCCCGCTGGACAAGATGACCGTGTCGATGACGATGAACGGTGCTGTGCTGCCGGTCCTCGCGCTCTACATCGTCGCCGCGGAGGAACAGGGCGTACCGCCCGAAAAGTTGGCCGGGACCATCCAGAACGACATCCTCAAGGAGTTCATGGTCCGCAACACGTACATCTATCCGCCGAAACCGTCGATGCGGATCATCTCCGACATCTTCGCCTTCACCTCGCAGCGGATGCCGCGCTACAACTCCATCTCCATCTCCGGCTACCACATCCAGGAGGCGGGCGCGACGGCCGACCTGGAGCTGGCGTACACGCTCGCGGACGGGGTGGAGTACATCCGGGCGGGCCGGGACGCGGGGATGGACGTGGACGCGTTCGCGCCCCGGCTGTCCTTCTTCTGGGCGATCGGCATGAACTTCTTCATGGAGATCGCGAAGATGCGGGCGGCGCGGCTGCTGTGGGCCAAGCTGGTCAGGCAGTTCGATCCGCAGAACGCCAAGTCCCTTTCCCTGCGCACCCATTCGCAGACCTCGGGCTGGTCGCTGACCGCGCAGGACGTCTTCAACAACGTGACGCGTACGTGCGTGGAGGCGATGGCGGCCACCCAGGGCCACACCCAGTCGCTGCACACCAACGCCCTCGACGAGGCTCTCGCCCTGCCCACCGACTTCTCCGCCCGCATCGCCCGCAACACCCAGCTGCTGATCCAGCAGGAGTCCGGCACCACCCGGGTGATCGACCCGTGGGGCGGCAGCGCGTACGTCGAGAAGCTGACGTACGACCTCGCGCGCCGGGCCTGGCAGCACATCGAGGAGGTCGAGGCGGCGGGCGGCATGGCCAAGGCCATCGACGCGGGCATCCCCAAACTGCGCATCGAGGAGGCCGCGGCCCGCACCCAGGCCCGCATCGACTCCGGGCGCCAGCCGGTGATCGGCGTGAACAAGTACCGCGTCGAGACCGACGAGCAGATCGACGTCCTCAAGGTCGACAACTCCTCCGTACGCACGCAGCAGATCGAGAAGCTGCGGCGGTTGCGCGCGGAGCGCGACGAGCGGGCCTGCCAGGACTCACTGGACGCCCTGACCCGGGCGGCGGGCGGTGAGGGCAACCTGCTGGAGCTGGCCGTGAACGCGGCCCGCGCGAAGGCCACGGTCGGGGAGATCTCCGACGCCCTGGAGAAGGTGTACGGGCGGCACGCGAGCCAGATCCGTACGATCTCCGGTGTGTACCGCAACGAAGCCGGCGCGTCCCCGTCCGTCGAGCGCACGCGCACGCTGGTGGAGTCCTTCGAGGAGGCCGAGGGGCGCCGCCCGCGCATCCTGGTCGCCAAGATGGGCCAGGACGGCCACGACCGCGGCCAGAAGGTGATCGCGACCGCCTTCGCCGACCTCGGCTTCGACGTCGACGTCGGCCCGCTGTTCCAGACCCCCGGCGAGGTGGCCCGTCAGGCCGTCGAGGCGGACGTGCACATCGTCGGCGTCTCCTCGCTGGCCGCCGGACACCTGACCCTCGTACCGGCGCTCAGGGAGTCGCTCGCGGAGGAGGGGCGCGAGGACATCATGATCGTGGTCGGCGGGGTGATTCCGCCGCAGGACGTGCCCACGCTGATCGAGATGGGCGCCGCGGCCGTCTTCCCGCCCGGGACGGTGATCCCGGACGCGGCGTACGACCTGGTCGAGCGCCTGGCCACCGACCTCGGCCACGGCCTCTGAGCCCCATGGCGATCGACCTCGACACCTATGTGAAGGGCGTGCTCGACGGGAAGCGGGCGCTGGTGGCGCGCGCCATCACGCTCGTCGAGTCGACGAGGCCCCAACA
The DNA here is from genome assembly GCF_027270795.1 of Streptomyces sp. ActVer. Taxonomy (NCBI): domain Bacteria; kingdom Bacillati; phylum Actinomycetota; class Actinomycetes; order Kitasatosporales; family Streptomycetaceae; genus Streptomyces; species Streptomyces sp. ActVer. The sequence continues at coordinate 9,424 of NZ_JAPWHT010000321.1, read as the reverse complement.
CCGGGAGATGGCACAGGAGTTGCTGACCGAGCTGCTGCCGCACAGCGGGAAGGCGCGGCGGATCGGCATCAGCGGTGTGCCGGGCGTGGGCAAGTCGACGTTCATCGACGCGTTCGGCACGCTGCTCACCTCGCTCGGGTACCGGGTCGCGGTGCTCGCCGTCGACCCGTCGTCGAGCCGGACGGGCGGGTCCATCCTGGGCGACAAGACGCGTATGGAGCGGCTGGCCGTCGATCCGGCGGCCTTCATCCGGCCCTCCCCGACCGCGGGCACGCTCGGCGGAGTCGCGAAGGCGACCCGGGAGTCGATCGTGGTGATGGAGGCGGCCGGTTACGACGTCGTACTCGTGGAGACGGTCGGCGTCGGCCAGTCCGAGACCGCCGTCGCGAACATGGTCGACTCCTTCCTGCTCCTCACCCTCGCCCGGACCGGGGACCAGTTGCAGGGCATCAAGAAGGGTGTCCTGGAGCTGGCCGACGTGATCGCCGTCAACAAGGCGGACGGACTGCACGAGCGGGAAGCCCGGGGCGCGGCAAGGGAGTTGGCGGGCGCACTGCGGCTGATGCATCCCGCCGACGCCGCCTGGACGCCACCGGTGCTGAGTTGCAGCGCCCGTGAGTCGACCGGCCTGGACACGGTCTGGGAGCGCCTCGAACAGCACCGTGCGCTCCTCGACTCGACCGGCCGCCTCGCCGCCAAACGCCGTGACCAGCAGGTCGACTGGACCTGGACGATGGTGCGCGACGAACTCCTCGGCCGCCTGCACGCCGACCCCGCCGTACGCGCCCTCGGACCCGACCTCGAACAGCAGGTCAGGGACGGCGAGTTGACGGCCACGCTCGCCGCCGAGCGCATTCTGCGGGCGTTCGGCGGCGAGACGCACTGAGCCGGAGCGAGACGGACTGAGCCGGAGCGCGGCGGACTGAGCGGGACCGGGGCGGACTGAGCAGCACCGGGTCGGAGTGGGCGTCGCAACGCGTGTTCACTCCGGCCGGTGCGCCACCGGGTACGGGACGAACGTGCTGCTGTTCTGGCCGATCCGCGGCGGGCGCCCCAGGGGCGGTGCGGCGCGCTGGGGGCAGTCGAGGCGTTCGCGGGTTCCACGTGTACGACCAGGGCTGAGGGGCCCGGGTCCGCCACCGGCTGAGGGGCCGGTGGCAGTTGGGGGACCAGTCGGGCGGCGCCACAGGAGTGGGGCGCCACCCGTCCGGTTCACCTGGGCGTTGCCTCGTACGACCGTCCGGCATATGGGCAAAGTTCCACGTCGCGGGGTCGCGCCCCCTAGGCTGGCCGGTGCAGCTGGTTCGCCCCGTCCGCCAGACGGGATGCGTCGCAAGAGGGAACCCGGTGGGAATCCGGGACTGCCCCGCAGCGGTGAGCGGGAACGACCGCCGTCATACGCACTGGGCCCCGAGAAGCGGGACCTGGGAAGCGACGGCCAGTAGGTGCCCTCCGTACGGAGGGCGTGCTCGCGAGTCCGAAGACCTGCCATCTGCCCGTACGCGACCGATCGCGTACGGACATCCCGGTGACCTCGTGGGCGGGTCGGCGTACATGTCCGGTGGACGACCGCGCCTTGCCGCGCGAGGTGCCTCTGCCGGGTGCGTCACCCCTTCGCGCTCACGTCCGTCCCGGGATCTCAGGGAGACATCTCGCGAAGGAGAGTTCCGTGACATCGAAGTCCGCAGCCGCGGCGGCACGGGCCACCGTGTACGGCTACCCCCGCCAGGGCAGGGGCCGGGAACTGAAGAAGGCGATCGAGGGGTACTGGAAGGGCCGCGTCGACGCCGACGCCCTCCGGGCCACCGCCGCCGAACTGCGCCGCACCAATTGGCGGCAGTTGGCCGAGGCCGGCATCCACGAAGTGCCGACCGGCGACTTCTCGTACTACGACCATGTCCTGGACACCAGCGTCATGGTCGGCGCGATCCCCGGGCGCCACCGCGCCGCGGTCGAGGCCGACGCGCTCGACGGCTACTTCGCGATGGCCCGCGGCACCCAGGACGTGGCGCCGCTGGAGATGACGAAGTGGTTCGACACCAACTACCACTACCTGGTCCCGGAGTTGGGCCCGGACACCGTCTTCACCGCCGACTCCGCCAAGCAGGTCACCGAGCTCCGCGAAGCCCTCGACCTGGGCCTCACCGCCCGGCCGGTCCTGGTAGGCCCCATCACCTATCTCCTGCTCGCCAAGCCCGCGCCCGGTGTGGCCGCCGACTTCGACCCCCTGACCCTCCTCGACCGACTGCTGCCGGTATACGCCGAAGTCCTCACCGACCTGCGGGCCGCGGGCGCGGAATGGGTACAGCTCGACGAACCCGCCCTGGTCCAGGACCGCACCCCGGCCGAACTGAGCGCCGCCATGCGCGCCTACCGCGACCTCGGCGCGCTCACCGACCGCCCCAAGGTCCTGATCGCCTCCTACTTCGACCAGCTCGGCGACGCGCTGCTCGTCCTCGCCAAGGCCCCGGTCGAGGGCCTCGCACTCGACTTCACCGAGGCCGCCGCCGCCAACCTGGACGCGCTCGCCGCCGTGGGCGGACTGCCCGGCAAGCGCCTGGTCGCGGGCATGGTCAACGGCCGCAACATCTGGGTCAACGACCTCACCAAGTCCCTCGCCACGCTCGGTACCCTGCTCGGGCTGGCCGACCGGGTCGACGTGGCCGCGTCCTGCTCGCTGCTCCACGTGCCGCTCGACGCCACCGCCGAACGGGACATCGAGCCGCAGATCCTGCGCTGGCTCGCCTTCGCCCGGCAGAAGACGGCCGAGATCGTCACCCTCGCCAAGGGGCTCGCCAAGGGCACGGGATCGATCACCGGCGAACTCGCCGCCAACCGGGCCGCCCTGGCCTCCCGCGCGAACTCGCCCATCACCCGTGACCCGGCCGTACGGGCGCGGGTCGGTGCGGTCACGGACGCCGACACCCGCCGCTCCCAGCCGTACGGCGAACGCGCCGCCGCACAGCGCGCCCACCTCGGTCTGCCCCTCCTGCCGACCACCACCATCGGCTCCTTCCCGCAGACCGCCGAACTGCGCGTCGCCCGCGCCGACCTGCGCGCCGGGCGCATCGACACGGCCGGCTACGAGGAGCGCATCAGGGCCGAGATCCAGGAGGTCATCTCCTTCCAGGAGAAGACCGGCCTGGACGTCCTCGTGCACGGCGAGGCCGAACGCAACGACATGGTCCAGTACTTCGCCGAGCAGCTGACGGGGTACCTCGCGACGCAGCACGGCTGGGTGCAGTCCTACGGCACCCGTTACGTCCGTCCGCCGATCCTGGCCGGCGACATCTCCCGCCCCGAACCGATGACGGTGCGCTGGACGACGTACGCCCAGTCCCTGACCCCGCGCCCCGTCAAGGGCATGCTCACGGGGCCGGTCACCATGCTCGCCTGGTCCTTCGTCCGCGACGACCAGCCGCTCGGCGACACCGCCCGCCAGGTCGCCCTCGCCCTGCGTGACGAGGTCAACGACCTTGAGACGGCCGGGACTTCGGTCATCCAGGTCGACGAACCGGCGCTGCGCGAGACCCTGCCGCTGCGCACCGCCGACCGCCCCGGCTATCTGGCGTGGGCCACCGAGGCGTTCCGCCTCACCACCGCCGGGGTCCGGCCGGACACCCAGATCCACACCCACATGTGCTACGCCGAGTTCGGCGACATCGTCCAGGCGATCGACGACCTCGACGCGGACGTCATCAGCCTGGAGGCCGCCCGCTCCCACATGCAGGTCGCCCGCGAACTGGCCTCGCACGGCTATCCGCGCGAGGCCGGACCCGGCGTCTACGACATCCACTCCCCGCGCGTGCCCAGCACGGACGAGGCAGCCGCCCTGCTGCGCAAGGGACTTGAGGCCATCCCTGCCGAACGGCTCTGGGTCAACCCCGACTGCGGCCTGAAGACCCGCGGCTGGCCCGAGACCCGAGCCTCCCTGGACAACCTGGTCGCGGCAGCGCACGCGGTACGCGCCGAACTGCCCACCGCCGACTGACCCGGCTGATCCGATCCGACCGGCCGGGGACACCCGTGTCCCCGGCCGTCACCTCTGAGGGCCTGCCCCGTCAGGTGAGTTCTGCCGCCACCAGCGCGGCCGCCCGGGCGACCAGCGGGTTCTCCTGGGGTCCGTCGGCGGCGTACTTGGTCGACAGGACGGACAGCACCAGGGGCGGACGGCCGGGAGGCCATACGACACCCACGTCGTTGGCGACCCCGTACGACGAACCGCCACCGGTCTTGTCCGCGAGGGTCCAGTCGCTGGGCAGTCCGGCGCGGAAGCGCTCGGTGTTGGTGGTGTTGGCGATCAGCCACCCGGTCAGCCGTTCGCGGTCCTCGGCCGGGAGCGCCCTGCCGATCACGAGCCGCGCGCTGGTCTGCCCGATGGCGCGCGGGCTGGTGGTGTCGGCCTTCCGCCAGGGTTCCGCCGAGTTCAGCTCGGGCTCCCAGCGGTCGAGCCTGGTGATCCTGTCCCCGGTCGAGCGGGCGAACCAGGTGATCGCGGTCGGTCCGCCCAGCTCGCGCAGGAGGAGGTTCGCGGCGCCGTTGTCGCTCTGGGAGACGGCGGCGGAGCACAGCTCCTCGACCGTCAGGCCATTCGCGACGTTCTCGTCCGTGCCTGTGACCGGGGCGTAGCCCGAGGCCGTGACGTACTCCTTGGTGTACCGGATGCGCCGGGCCAGGAACTCGCCGTCGCGGTCGAGGTCCCTCAGGACGGCCGCGGCCGTGAGCGTCTTGAACACCGAGCACATCGGGAAGCGTTCGTCGGCGCGGTAGGCCACGGTCCGGCCCGTGGCCGTGTCGTGGGCGAAGATCCCGAGGCGTGCGGAGTACTCCCGCTCCAGGTCACCCATCTGTCCGGTGAGGCGCTCTCCGCCGGGGGCCGAGGCGTGCGCCGCGGTCGGGACGGCGACCGCCAGCGCTGCTCCAGCACCGAGAGCCAGTGCCGTGCGGCGGCTCGGGCGTGAGCTGAAGCGGGCGGCACGAGAGCCGGGACCGAAACTGGAACTGGAGCTGGGACCGGAGCGGGATCCTGTGGTGTCCAAAGCCGTACTTCCTGTTCGTGCGGGCGTGACTTCCCTTTCGATGATCAAGACGCCACGACAGGACGAACCGGTTGCCTCGGGCTCCATACGGCCCGATATGAGCCCATAGGGGTCCACGCGGGCTCGTACGACACAGAGCGCGGGTGCCCCCTACGCGTCGGCGGCCTCGGCGCGTTCCTCCGACGCCACGCTCTCGACGACCGCGGACGCCTCCTTCTCCGGTACGCCCGCCGCGACCAGCGTGGCGATGGCGGTCCGTGTCCCGTCGTCCTCCCATGCTCCCGTGTTGACGCTTTCGAGCAGGGAGATGGCCAGGGCCTCCAGGCCGGAACTGAGGACCACCGCCGGAAGGTGATCGTGGAACACACCCGCGCGCTGCCCTCGTTCGAGGACGGCCGTCGCCACGTCCCGGGCCGGGGCCAGCACCTCGGACACCCGCTCCACGCCCAGATCCTGGCGGGCGAGTGCCAGGAGCAGCCGGTAGCGGTCTCCCACCGACCAGATCGCCAGAACGAACCGCGCGAACGCACGATCGGGCGCCTCGGCCGCGTCCGGCAAGCGGGCCACGACGCCTCGCAGGGCCTCGGACGCCTCCTCCGCGAGAGCGTCCAGCAGGGCCGCGCGCCCCGGGAAGTGCCCGAAGAGCGTACGGCGGACCACGCCTGCCGCCCGGGCGATCTCCTCCAGGGTGACGTCGGGGTTTCGTCCGAGCTCCTGTCGGGCGGTGGCGAGGATGCGGGCCCGGTTGGAACGCGAATTGCTTCGCAACGGCTCACGGACCACGGGCTTGGGCACGGCACGTCCTCGCGGATGCAGGGGGCGGAAGGGCTCTCCGATTCTCCCACGGTGGAGCGCTACGGCTCCTGGGCCTGCCCGGACCCGTTCGTCAGGCGAGGTCGGGGAGTGGCCGCCGGGCGACGTCGTGGGCGTCGTCGGCCGGGACGCCCAGCATGCGCAGGACCATCTCGGCCAGGTTCACGGCGGCCTCGTCGCCGTCCATGTCCGGGCGGGTGAATCTCAGCTCCACCAGGGACAGCAGGGTCCCGCCCAGCGCGGACAGCGCGACGGTCGGATCGACGGGCGAGAAACGGCCGGAGGCGACGCCGGCCTCCAGGTCGCGCAGGGCGCGGGGAGCGAGGCCGCGGTCGGAGTGGAGGTGCTCAAGCCCCCGGCGGCGCAGAACCTGCATCAGCTCCGGATGCGAGTCGGCCATTCTGGCGCTGAGCCTGAAGCCCGCCGCCACCAGCTCCGCCGGGTCGTCGATCCCGCTCAGGTGCTCGTCGAAGGCCTGGCCGAACTCCTCCAGCGCGTCCACGACCGCCGCGTCGAACAGCTCCGCCTTCGACGCGAAGTGGTTGTAGAAGGAGCCGAACCCCACGTCCGCGCGCTCCGCGATCGCCTGGATGCTCACGCCGGTGTCGCCGTTCTCGGCGAGGATCTGCCGGGCCGCGCGCACGAGCGCCTGACGCGTCTCGGCGCGACGCCGTTCGAACCGGTTGCCGGGCGGGGCTGTCGTAGGCATGCGCAGAGTCTAGTCACGCCTCAGACGCCGATCACAGTTCTGATGAATCCATCAATTAACCCTCCGGACCCCTTGACGGGAGACATTGTCAAACTTGATGATTTCATCATTACGGCGATGTCGCTTGGAGAACACGATGACCAGGACAGCCCACCAGGACCTCCACAGCGAGCAGGGCGCCCTGCGGGGCGAGCACCCCGGACGCTCCCGAAACCCCGTGATCAAAGTGGCCGACCTGGCCTGGCTGGAGTTCGAGAAGCCCGATCTGGACCGCGCCGAGGTCTTCGCCCGCGACTTCGGTTTCGGTGTCGCCGCCCGCACCGAGCACGAGCTGTGGCTGCGCGGCACCCTCGCCGGCTCGCCCTGCATGGTGATCCGCGAGGGGCGTACGTCCCGCTTCGTCGGACCGGCGTTCCGCGCCGCCGAGCGGGCCGATCTGGACCGGCTGGCCCGCGCCACCGGCTCCGACGTACGGGACCTCGACCGAGCGGGCGCCCCCGGCGACGGCAAGGGCGTTGACCTCCTCGACCCCTCGGGCTTCCCGGTGCGCGTGGTGCACTGTGACGAGGACCTGCCGGCGCTGCCCGAACAGCGGCCGCTGCTGCTGAACTTCGGCACCGATCACCGTCGTACGAACGCCATGCAGCGCCCGCCCCGCGAACCGTCCCGGATCCGGCGCCTGGGCCATGTGGTCCTGGAGACAAGGGTGTTCGGCCGCGCGCTGGACTGGTACCTCGACACGCTCGGCATGATCGTCAGCGACTTCCTCTTCCTGGACGGGCAGCGCGACCGTGGCCCGACGATGGCGTTCATCCGCTGCGACCGGGGCGGTGCGGCCGTCGACCACCACACCCTGGCCATGCACCTGGGGCCCGGCAACGGCTATGTGCACTCCGCGTACCAGGTCACCGACCTGGACTCGGTCGCCGCGGGCGGTGAGTACCTCAACGAGCGCGGCTACAAGCGCAGTTGGGGCATCGGGCGGCACATCCAGGGCAGCCAGCTCTTCGACTACTGGCGCGACCCCGACCGCTTCATGCTGGAGCACTTCGCCGACGGCGACCTGTTCTCCTGCGACCTCGAACCCGGCTGGGCCCCCATGTCGACGAGCGGCCTCGCGCAGTGGGGCCCGCCCGCCACCCGCGACTTCCTCGGCGCGAGCCCCTCGCCCGCCCGGGTCCGCGACATCGTCCAGGCCCTGCGCGGCGACAACGAAGTGGACCCGGCACGCCTGCTGGGCCTGCTCAAAGCCGTGAACTCCTGAATCCCCGACTCCCGACCCCCCGCCCCCTGACAAAGGCAATGACATGAGCACCAACGTCCTGCGCACCTCCGACGGCTGGTGGGTGGTGCGCGACACGCGCGCCGTCCGCATCGAGACCAAGGCCGTCACCACCGCCGACCTGCTGGCCGACCTCGCCGCCGTACGGGAAACCGTCCGGGAGGCCGCCGCTTCCGGCGACACCGGCACGGCCGTCGCCGACCTGGTGGCCCTCTCCCCCGTCACGACGCCCTGCCGGATGGTCGCCCAGATGGTCAACTACCGCAGCCACGCCCGCGATTCGGGCTTCACCGGCGACATCCCGCCCGCCTTCTTCCGCAAGGCGTCCGGCTCGGTGAGCGGCCCGGGCGAGGCGATCGTCCGCCCGTCGCACGTGAAGTTCCTGGACTACGAGATCGAGCTGGGCCTGGTGATGGGCGCACCCCTGCCGGTGGGCACCGTCGTCACCGAGCAGGACCTGCCCTCGTACGTCGCCGGGCTCGTGATCACCAACGACGTCAGCGCCCGTGACGTACAGCTGACCAGGACGCAGTTCTACGAGAGCAAGTCGTATCCGACCTTCACGCCGACCGGGCCCTTCCTCTGTCTGCTGGAGCCGGAGGAGTTCGCCCATCTCCTCGATCTGCGGCTGAAGTTGTCGGTCAATGGCGACCTGCGCCAGGACCGCACCCTGGCCGACATGATCGTCCGCCCGGCGCAGGCGCTGACCCTCCTCGCGCGCTTCCAGACCCTGGACCCCGGCGACCTGCTGCTCACCGGCACCCCCGGTGGCACCGCCCTCAAGGCTCCGCCCAAGGCCGTCGAGAAGATCGGGGCGCTGCTGCCGCCCGCCGTGAAGTGGAAGGCGTTCTTCAGGAGCCAGGCCCGCAATCCGCGCTACCTGCGCGACGGCGACCTGATCACCGCGACGATCGCCACGCCGGACGGGCGGATCGACCTCGGCGAGCAGCGCACCCCCGTGACCGACGCGTAAGCGCTCCGCCGCGTATGCGGTGATTCGTCCGCGGGCCGGTGGGAGCCGGTCACGCCCGCGGCAAAGGCCCCGGCTCGGGCGAAGCCGCGAGCGGGAGAGGAGCCGCATGCCGATACAGCCCCGCACCCCTTTTGGGCGCCGGCGAACCGCTTCGGGTTTCGCCGCACTCACTCAGCCATGAAGCGAGCCGCACCATGACCTCCGAAGAGGAAACAGCCGCACACGTACCCGTGGTGATCGTCGGAGCCGGGCCGGTGGGCGTGACCGCAGCCCTCCTGCTCGCCCGGCGCGGCGTACGGACCGTCGTCCTCGAACGCCACCACGACGTCTACCCGCTGCCGCGTGCCGTCGCCGCCGACGACGAGGTGCGCAGGATCCTCCAGGCGGCCGGGGTCGGCGAGGAGTTCGCCGCGATCGCCCGCCCGGCGCGGGGGCTCCGGCTGCTGGACGCACGGCACCGGGTGATGGCCGAGTTCCCGCGTGCCGCGCAGGGGGCGCACGGCTTCCCGCAGACCAGCATGTTCGACCAGCCGGAGCCGGAGCGACTGCTGCGTGACGCCCTGGCCCGCCGCCCGGAGTGCGATCTGCGGACCGGGGTGGAGGTCGTC
>NZ_JAPWHT010000320.1:0-11989 GCF_027270795.1 Streptomyces sp. ActVer | reverse complement strand
GAACGCGGCGGCGATGACCTGCTCGGGTGTTTGGACCAGGGAAGCGGTGAGCCACTTGCGGTGGGCTTTCGGCCCGGAGCGGGGCGTTCGGGCCTGGGTGCTGCGACCCTCGGGCGGAGCGATCACATCGTGTGGCCGGCGCGGGGCGGGATCGGCATCGAAGACGCAGGCCAGGGTGGCCATTCGTTTGCGGTGCGGCTTCTCGCCCGGGGCGAGTCGGGTCCGCAGGGCATGCCGGCTGTTCAGGTGTGCTTTGAGCGTCGCGGGCCGCAGAGCCTCGGGCCTCATCACGACGCCCTTGCCGTCGACCTGCATCACGAGCGCGGTGGTGGCCGTCGACGGGAGAGGAATCGTGCACCGGTAGAAGTCGTCGACGTCCACTGCCGCGGCGACGACCAGCAGCTCGGCCTGCCGTTTGCCCAGCACCTTCCCGCAACGGTCCTCAATCGCGGCTGTCGCCTGGTCGTAGGAGCCGCGGACGGCTTCGAGCACGGCCAGCCGGCGCAGGCCGAACGAGTGCCGGCCGGCGGGCAGCGAGAGTTCGACGTCGGCGGGGTGGACGTTGATCAGTCCCTTCTGCCGCCAGGCGGTCCGCGTCACCGTGACCGTGCCGAACAGGCAGGCCAGCTTGCGGGAGTGCCCCGGCTCGCGGTGTGGACGGGCCAGCCCGTCCACGCCCCGGACCACTTCCGTGTTCCCCGCGAGCATTCGTTCCTGGATCTGTTCCCGCTCTCGTGCGGCGCGGAGATCGAAGTGGTCCGAGCACCCCATCCTGAAGGGGAAGTTCACCCGGCACCACCTGCGGACCCCGGCAGAGATGCTGATGGAGGAGCCGTACGACTGGTGCCGGCCGCTGACCGATGACGAGTGCCGGAATCCGTACCTGGTCGCCGTCGACATCAACATGTCGTTCGCGGCGGCCGCCAACGGCCTCACTGTCGGCTTGGACGGCCCCACTCACCTGACCGGCAACCCGGCGTTCGACCCGAAGCTGCCCGGCTCGTGGCTGGTCGACCTCTCCCACGTCGACCTGTCCCGCGTGCAGGTGGGCGGCCGCACCGTCGACGCCGACCGGCTCCCCAGCCCATTTACGCCGAAGGGCGACCGCCCGACCGGCCCGGCCTGGTACGCCACACCCACCGTCGCGTACGCGGTGGAGCTCGGCTTCGAGGTCGCGCCGATCGAAGCGCACGTGCGCCTGCAGTCCGGCCGCTACCTGGACCCCTGGTACAACCGACTGCGCGACGCGTACGTACAGACGATGGCCGACCTCGGTGTCACCACCGCGATGGGCGGGAGCGAGTTCCTGGAGGCGATGGCCCGCTCCAAGAGCACCGACCCGACGATGGCGCTGCTCGCGAAGGCGATCAAGGCGACTGCGAAGGGCGGCATCGGCAAGCTCCGGCAGCGCAACCGGGGGCAGGTGGCGTACTACGAGCCGTCGCCGGCGCTGAAGCGGGAGACATGGCGCCCCGACATCCGGGCCGCCGTGCTCGCGAACCAGCGGGTCGGCATCCACCGCAAGCTGATGAAGACCGCCGCCGCGGCCGACCTGTACCCGGTCGCGATCGGTACCGACGCCATCGTCTACCCCTCCCCGGGCCCGTCCCCGCTGGACGTCCTGCCGTACACGGACGAGGGCAAGCCGGTCGTGGGCACCTTCCGGCTCGGCGTCTCGCCGGGCATGGTCAAGCACCAGGGCACCCAGACCGTGCTGTGGGCGGAAGCGCAGTTCGAGGAGAACGGCGGCGTGTTCAACATCGCCAACCTCATCAAGAACGACCCGACCGCCGGAGAGGGGGAGTAGCCGACCATGACCGACTCGCTCGGGGACAGCCTGGACCAGGCGCTGGAGGGGGCGTTCACCCGCCGCATCCCGCAGAGCGCCCAGGCGCAGGTGAAGTACCTGGTCAAGCAGCTCAAGGGCACCAAGGCCGCCGCGCAGGCGCTCGGGGTGTCCCAGCGCACCGTGGAGCGGTACGTCGCGGGCAAGTTCAAGCGGCCCCGCCGCGACCTGCGGGACCGCATAGAGCGTGAGGTCAAGAAGCGGTGGCAGCCGCAGATTAGGGCGAAGGCCAAGAAGCGGGCCGCGAGCACCGGCGGCCTGGTCGTCTCCACCCGGGCCCGGTTCGGCTTCACGGCCGCGCCGGGCGCGACCGACGACGCCCGGATCCGCGACATCACCCAGGCCCTGCCGCCGCGCTGGGCGGATCGCCTCTTCGAGGCGCGCGACGGCGGCGCCACCGAGCAGCAGCTCCAGCGCATCGCGGCCGAAGGGCTTGCGGAGATGTACTTCCGGAACAACAACACCCGCGCCCACGGCCTGGGCGTGGAGTTCACCGACGTGGAGCACATCCAGATCGAGTTGTAGGCCGGCCGTACGCATGAGGCCTTCGGATCGGACCGGTTCGGGGACCTCAAGGGTCCACCTGCGCTTGAACATGCGGCGGCGCGAACAGTCATGCATCCCACGATGACGGAAAGCTTGCACCTCATAGAGTTATGAAACTTTTGACCGTATCGCGACTGCTGGATGTGTATCCGACACGGCAGATCTCGCAAGAAGTTCACGTGGCATGCGTCACAAGCCGGAGGATTGTCCGTCGCGATCACAGCGCCGTTGTTCACGGCACCTCGCAGCATCCCCGGAGGGGGATCGTCCCGTACATCGCTTCTGAAGAAGCGGAAGCCTCTGGCCCCCCGTTGCACCGGGGGGCTCAGCCAAGGTGCACTCACGCCAGAGAGACGCCTTGGTGGGGCCGACCACGAGGGTCAGCCGGGTCCCCATGGTGTCGCGCCATGGGGAGTTTGTGAGGTCGGAATCCGTTCCTGACACGAGATGTTAGGTCTTCCTAATCAATCTGATCAACCCTCGGGCAGGTGCGCCGGTTTTTGACCTGCGCTTTTCCAGTTGTTCAGACGATCAGCGTTCCACTTGTTCACGCTGACGCCGTATGCATCCGCCGCGCATACGATCCGAATCGGTCTTTATCTGATCGTTCGTTGGTCACAACTGTCACGTCCTGACATTCAGAAGACGGAGCATCAGATGTTGCACCGTCAACTAACGGTTATCGCAGGTCACAAGACATCGTTGTCGCCTGACGGCGAGCAACAAGTCGACACAACGGCCCCTCAGCGCTAAGGCAGAATGCCCTCAGCGCTCCGAGTGGCGGTTGCACCCGCCACTTCGATTGCACGAGCGCCGTTCGACCGCGCTATGTGATGTCCAGTCACGTTGATGCGGTGCTCCACCAGGTCACTCACGCCACATCCGTTCCCGCCCGAGCGGGCGGGAACTCTAATGGCACCCCGGGTCTTTCAGGTCCGGGGTGCAGAGAGACAGGTCCGATGCGCAGGAAGCTGCGTACGTACATCGCTGTCGGCACGGCCGCCACCATCGGCTCGGTAACGGGCCTCATCACCGCGCACACGGGCATGGACCCGGTGCACGCGGCGACCCTGGGCTCCGTGGTCTCCGGTGCCACCGGAGACCTCCTTCGACAGCTGCTCAGTGTGTCCAAGCACGACCTGCCGAACACGCCCGTGGCGCCTGCCGTCACGGGCGTGACGGCCGCGAACACCAGTGGCAGCGCCTTGGAGGCATTCCGCCCCCTCCCGCGGCAGCGTCCACTGCTTCCTGCAGGCCCGATGGCGCAGCGTGTGGCCCACCACGGCCGCCACCGACAGCTCCAGCGCAGCGCACGGCGGTTCACACAGCGCGCCGCCGTGCGCTCCGCGCGAAAGGCGGGCGGACATGGCCCGGCCTGAAAAGGAGATCGATCCCAAGGCATTCGTTCGTGAGTGTGCTGCTGATCGCCTGCTCGGCAGTGCTGACCGGGGCACGCTCCTTCGCCGCGATCGGCCAGTGGGCACGAAACGCCCCGCAGGACGCGCTCGCCCGGTTCGGGGCCCGCGCCGCGACGGTCTTCGATGTGCGGATCGCACCGAGTGCGGCGACCATCCGCCGGGTGCTGAACGCCACCTGTCCCGGCGGGCTTGCCGACCTGCTCGGATCCGATCCGGCCGGGGCCGAGACCCTCGCGGTGGACGGCAAGAGCGCCCGCGGCTCACGCCACAGCGACATCCCGGCCGCCCACCTGCTGGCCGCGATCACCGGCGCCGGCCTCACCGTCACCCAGCTGCGCGTGCCGGACAAGACGAATGAAATCACCTGCTTCGACGCCCTGTTGGCGCCCTATGACCTGACCGGCGTCACGGTCACCGCGGACGCCCTGCACTGCCAGCGCGATCACGCCCGATTCCTCGTCGGGAAGAAGGCACACTACGCCTTCACCGTGAAGCGCAACCAGAAGAACCTGCACCGCCAACTCGCCGCCCTGCCATGGCAGAAGGCGAGCGCGAAGTTCTACGACCGCACCTCCGCCCACGGCCGCCTGGAGACCCGCGTCGTCCGCGCCCTGACCATCACCGACCTCGGCGTCGACTTCCCCCACGCGGTCCAGGTCGCGAAGATCGTCCGGCACCGCACCCAGCGCGCCACCGGCAGACGCAGCCGCGAGACCGTCTACGTCATCACCGATCTGACCAGCCGCCAAGCCTCCCCCGAGCGCATCGCGAAGATCGTCCGCTCGCAATGGACCATCGAGAACCGTCTCCACTTCGTCCGCGACACCACCTTCGCCGAAGACGCCTCCAAGATCCGCACCGGACACGGCCCGGACAACATGGCCACCCTCCGCAGTTTCGCCATCAACACCCTGCGAGCCGCCGGCCACACGAACATCGCAGCCGGACTCCGCGAGATGACCTACGACAGCTTCCGCCGACCGCTGGATCTCCTCGGCCTCTCCTGACCAGCACTCACGCAAGATCAAAAGACTTTGCGACAGCCCTGCCCTCAGAGACCGCGAGAGAGTGGGCCCGTGCCGGTTCAGTCACCGCGGCACGGACCCACGGCGAATCTACCCGGCATCCCGGCGGGACGTCCCGGAGTCTCACGGCGCGGAATCACGCTTGTGGATGATGACAGCCAGTGGGTTCGGCGGGGCCGTCCCTGACAGGGGATCAGGAGCGGTGCCGGATGCGGTCTAGGTCTGCGTCGAGAACGGCCCCTTCTTCCCCGGAGCCCGCCAGGCCGTCCAGATCAAGCGCCGGCGCACTGTGCCCGTCCGAGCCGTCCGTCGTACGCGCGGCTCGGAATCAAGCACCGACACGACCAGCAAGGTGAATAACATACCCCTTGTACCCCTTTTGGCACATTATCAGTATGCGGTGTGTGGGGATATTGCTAATTTTTGATCGATAAGTGAAGTTCATCACTTCACCCGCAGGCGCTCGCTCTGCGGGCCTCTGCTTACGGCTGATGCCGCAGAACCTCGACACGGGACGCGGCTCTTGGCCTGACCGGAACTCACTACGGGAGTTCGGAATGTCCTTTGCCGGGACGACTGAACTCAACGGCGGCATGAAAGGTCACTCCTATGGCAGTGGTTGCCAACTCGTCTCGTTCACCAGGCAGAAGCCGTGTACGACATCGGCTCAAGCCGCGTCTCGCGCTCCTGTCCGGAGTAGTGCTGCTGGCCACGGCCACGGTCGCGCTGGCTTCAGGCGCCGCGCAGGCCGCAGAAGCCCCCGTTGAACTGGGGACCGCCAAGAGTTACTCGGTCCTGGCGGGTTCAACGGTCACCAACACCGGTCCCACCGTCATCAACGGCGACGTGGGACTCAGTCCGGGCTCTTCGGTGACGGGCTTCTCATCGTCGACGCCCTCCGGTCCCGGGCAGATCTTCGGCGACCTGCACGTGGCCGACGCCGAGGCCGCTCAGGCGAAGACGGACCTGACCACCGCCTACAACGACGCGGCCGGCCGGGGACCCGGAGCCGCCATTACGGCCGATCTCGGCGGACAGGTACTGGTGCCCGGCGTCTACACGGCCACGACGTCCATGGGACTCACCGGAGCCCTCACACTCAACGCCAAGGGTGACCCCAACGCCGTCTTCATCTTCCAGGCCGGATCGACGCTGACCACCGCTTCGGCCAGCAGCGTCATCCTCGTCAACGGTGCACAGCCCTGCAACGTGTTCTGGCAGGTGGGCAGTTCCGCGACTCTCGGGACCAATTCCAAATTCGTGGGCACCATCATGGCCGACCAGTCCATCACGGTAACGACGGGCACCGAGATCCAGGGCCGTGCCCTTGCGAGGATCGGCGCGGTAACGCTGGACGACAACGTCATCACGACGCCAGTCTGCGCGACTGGCCCCACCGGGCCCCCTGGCCCCACGGGTTCCCCCGGTCCTACGGGTCCCCCTGGCCCCAGCGGACCTGCCGGACCTGAGGGACCTGAGGGACCTGAAGGGCCTGAGGGACCTGAAGGATCCACCGGACCTGAGGGGCCTGAAGGGCCTGAGGGACCTGCCGGACCCAGCGGGCCTGCCGGACCTGAAGGGCCTGAGGGACCTGAGGGGCCTGAAGGATCCACCGGACCTGAGGGGCCTGAAGGGCCTGAGGGACCTGCCGGACCCAGCGGGCCTGCCGGACCTGAAGGGCCTGAGGGACCTGAGGGGCCTGAAGGATCCACCGGACCTGCCGGACCCAGCGGGCCTGCCGGACCCACCGGACCTGAAGGACCCCAGGGTCCTGCGGGACCTGGCGGTGGAGGTGATCACGACGGCCACAAGCCCGACTGCCACAAGCCCGAGGGCCCGCCCTGGGCACAGCACGGGAAGGACGAGGGTCCTCCGCCCTGGGAGCAGCAGGGGAGGGGCGTGTCGCTGAAGCCCCGGGCGACGGAATGCGGGGACTGAGCGAAACCTCGCCTGTAGCTCCTTGAGGAGAAAACCGAGATGAGTAAGGGGCACCTTCGAAAGAAGGTGCCCCTTATCGGCGCTGACAAGCACCTGACCGCAGCCATTACCTCGTCGGGAGACAAAGGGCGCGCAGCTCAGCCCTCGTGATGTGGTGGACGATTCTCTGTATGAGCACGTAGGCGGGGGTGGGCGACGCTCTGGTGGACATGAGTGCTGATCTTGATGGGCAGTCTGATCTCACTTCGCGCACGACGACACGGTGCCCTCGGCCGGGTCTCCTCGGAGTTCATGGGTGATGGCAGCCGGTGGGTTCGGCGAGAGGTCCGGCGGGGTTCTGGTGGATGGTTTTGGAGGCGGTCAGT
Organism: Streptomyces sp. ActVer; assembly: GCF_027270795.1. NCBI lineage: Bacteria > Bacillati > Actinomycetota > Actinomycetes > Kitasatosporales > Streptomycetaceae > Streptomyces > Streptomyces sp. ActVer. The sequence continues at coordinate 4,851 of NZ_JAPWHT010000320.1, read as the reverse complement.
GCGCGTGCGGCGGACCGCAGGGCCCATTCCAGGACGTCGGGAACGTGGAGGGCACCGGTTCCGTCGGGCGGGATGATCCATTCCAGATGGCCGGTCTCCCGGTAGGGCGGCGGACTGGGAATCCAGCTGCCTTTCCCGACGTGGCGGACTCCTGCTCCGACCCACTGCGCGACGGGGCCCGGGGGCAGGAGGAAACCCACGCGGTGGGCCTTGCTGTGCCGCAGAGCGGGCCCGGGGACGCGTAACGGATCATGCCAGAGCATGTCGAGGGCAGACAGGCCGAGTTCTTCCGGGACGCTGAGGACATTCCAGTAGCGTCCCGCTTCCAGCAGAACGAACCCGGTCCCGTGTTCCCACTGCCGTTTGCACGCCCTGGGGTCGGCGGCTGCTGCGGCGAGCCACTCGACACTGCGCATCCATGCTGGATTCCACATGTCCTGTCCTGAGCCTCGTTGGCTGCTCCTGACCGGGCCCGGCCAGCGCAACGGCTGAGCTGGGCGGCATACGCACAGGTCAGCTCGTTCTGATCATGCTGGTCGATGTTCGAAGCCGTCAGGAAGGGTGGCGCGCCCTGGCGCTTTTGCGTCAACAGGGGTCAACCAGCAGGAGACGATGAGCGGCCCCTGCACAAACGGGACCGCAGGACCGTGGCGCCCTGGGCAGCGTGGAGTGCAGCGTGAGCGGTCGGTGCGCCGGCTCCGGGAGCAGCGGCCGGGCAGGAACGCCGAGGGTGTCAGGGGCGGGTGTCCAGGACTATGGCCACGGTTGCAGCGATGATGGTGGCCGCGGCCAGAACGACCAGCACCGTTCGCACCACCCGCACCCGTCGACTTGCGTGGGACGCGGGGGCCGGCCCCGGCGAGACTCTCCAGGGCGCGGGCGAACGCTTGCTCTCTGCCGGTATCCGGCGGGCTTGGGCGTCCGTCTCCCGCAGTTGTACGCACCACGCGCAGGTGTCCTGTGCATGGCCGGCACGCCGGGTGCCGGGACGCGGATCGGAACAGTCGCCGAAGGCTCCCATAGCCGTTCAACGACCGACTCCCGGCAAACGGCCGGAGCTTCACCCATTTGGCCCCGGCCTCCGTGTTCAGTCCGGCCTATCGCAGGAGCCTGGCACGGCGTCGCCTCCCCGGAAGGAAGCACGTCCACCCGAGAACGACGTGGTGCCGCCTGCCGCCTGCCGTCTGCTGGTCACACGAGGTGATCAGCCGCTGAAGGCGCCGTCAGCGTGACGTCGGGTCGCAGCCGCAACCGAAGCGGGCCTCGCGGTGCTCTGGACCGGTAGTCCGTAAAGCACCCGGTTGGGAGACAGAGATGACCCCCTGGAGCAACGAGAACCTCAGTTCCTGCGCCTACGCCGACCCCTACGCCGCTCCGGAGCTCCCCGGCCAGGTCCTTGTACATCTGGGAGATCCCCTCCGCAGCACCGACTGCTTTGAAGTGCACTCCGTCAGATTCGGTGTGGATCAGATACGAACGCGGGCACTCGCATCCCGTCACAAATGCATAGAACCGTCCTCGATATACCTCCTCGAAGAGTGCGATCGGGTAGAAGACGGAGTGCTCACGGCAGAGCGCAGGAACTCTAACCTTCCCATCCACGAACGCGCTCTGTGGCAGAGAGGTTGCGGGAGTCCAAGCTCGGATCTCCACAGGTTCAAAGGTGGATTGCAGCATCTTTCCAGCCGCGAGGCGGAGAAATGAAGCTTCTGTGCATGGCTGTCCTTCTGGCCATTGCACCGGCACATCTGACGGCCATAGCTGCGGCATTCCGAGGTCCATCGTCACGCCAACCTCTAGCGTGGACGGGGTGAAGAATAGCCCGTGCAGGACGAGCGCGCCGAGGAGAAGCGTGATTGCGTATCCTTGTGGCACATCTGGTTCAGGGATGCCCGGAATCCGAACCGCGAGCGGCGTGACGTGGACAGCCGAACCCCTCGTCATTCCTTCATGCCGCCCCACCCAGAAGCGGCTTGCATCTAACGGCCGCATCCGGTCTCGGCACTGGTGAAAGACCTTGTACACAGATAGGGGAAGACCGTATCCCGCGCTCCGCTGTTCCTCGCTCGAGATGAGCATCGCCGTGAGCGCGGTCTTCTGGGCCCACATAACGATCACGGCCTGATCTTCCAGTGCGATCGTCCCCGACTTGCCGAGGATCAGTGGAGTCAGGACGCGCTGGGCGACAACCTCGAGTTGGCTCATCCATCCGCTGTTGCATGAGGCGCAGAAGTTCTTCACCGTCTGCCGATACGGGGGCTGTTGTCCCATCTCGCGGGGCAAACCGTTCAAGGGCCCGGCCCAATGCTGGACGGGACTCAGGTCCAAACCGATCTTGCTTACCCATTGGCCGAAGACATGCTCACGGGTCAGCGGCTCCCTGGAGCCGCAGAAAGCACAAGGTGCAGGCATAGGCACATTATCCGCTCTCCGTGGTCGGCGCTGCCCCGATCTGCAAGAAGAGCGGTGACTCTGCGCTTGACGGTTCAAGAGGGCGCTTTGTTGGGGTTTTTTAGAGGACGTCCCGTTCGATTGGGGGATAGTTCATGGATTGTGCCAGGTTATGGGCGTTTCGCCGGTTGCTCGTCTCGCGAGGTTCGAGATCATCGCGAGGCGGATCATGCTCTCGGAGTGGGCGGGTTTGGCCTCGTAGTCGCGAGCGAGGCGCCGGTGCATCATGATCCAACCGAAACTTCGCTCTACGACCCAGCGTCGCGGTACCACTGAGAAGCCCTTGACCTGGGTGTTTCGCGGGACGACGTCGATGCCGAGGGTGGCGCCGTGTTCGATGGCCTGGGTCTTGTAGCCGGTATCGACCCACGCCTTGGTGATCGTGGGGTGGTCGGCGGCGATCTGACTGAGCAGCTGCTTGCCGGCCTCGTTGTCGGAGACGCTGGCCGCGGTCACCATGACCAGGAGTAATAAGCCGAGGGTGTCGACGACGATGCTGCGTTTGCGGCCCACGATCTTCTTGCCGGCGTCGGTGCCCTGGGTGTCGGTGGGCACGCTGGGAGCGGTCTTGACGCTCTGCGCGTCGATGACGCAAGCCGTGGGCTCGGCAGCGCGTCCTTCCTGCTCACGGACCATTCGGTGCAGGCGGACGCCGAGTTTCTCGATGGTGCCGTCGGCGGTCCAGGCGCTGAAGTAGCTGAACACGGTGGTGTGTGGCGGGAGGTCGTGCGGAAGGTAGCGCCACGGGACCCCGGTCCGAGGAAGAGGATCGCGTCCATGACTTCCCGCAGGTCAGTGACCTTGCCGCCGAGGTTGAGCGAGGTCTTCTGCCGCTCGGCCCGCCAGGCCGTCAAGGTCGGCTCCATCAACGCCCAGCGGGCATCGGACAGGTCGCTCAGGTAGGGCTTGCGTTGCTTCGAAGAGGCCATGAGGATACTGACGCACGAGGTGTCCAACCGGGCATATCGCTCGATCGGGCGAGGCAAAAGCGGTGTTCAATCCCATATTCGAACCGGACGGGATCTCTTGGTGGGAATCGACGCAAACCGCAAGGTCATGCCCGTCTCGGCTGGCGCGACATACTGCTTGTTCTGCCTTTATGTGGCTAATCCCGACGGGTGTTGAAACCCCTCAAACGGCCGCAAAAGTAATGCGGACGTCCTCTTAGAGGACGTTCTATCTAAAACGATGGCGGTTTGTGCACATTTTATGGCCCACGCGGATAGCCGATTCACCCCAATTGCGAAGAGATAGCGACTCGGCCACCCTGCGCCTGTCATGGTTTGCGCTGAAAATCCTGTCCGGTTCGAAGATGTGACGGCTTGTCACGACTCGTGCGAACTGGCGCGTTCAACCAGCAACCTCACGGTGCAGGTGGGGCACCTGAATCAGACGCCAATCGGAGTTTTCGGCATAGAACGTCCTCTTAGCAGTCACCTCCCGACGCAGGCGGTCGCTCGCCTCCTGCTTCCAGCGGTCCGGCTGCTCCCGGAGCAGTCTGGTGAACGCTGTGGAAGAAGGCAGTGAGGTGTCAGCGGGACCGCGTACGATCTGACTTCTCCTGCGGGCGCTGTGGCGCAGATGGGCAGGCCACCGACGCGGGGAGCGGGGCATCATGGGGAAGCAGCAGCCGACGGACGGGGATATCCAGGACGCGCTGGAGTGGGCACGGCTGCGTCTGACGGAGTTGGGCTTCTTCGAGACGCAGGACGGACTGCGATGGGCAGCCGCCTACGGGCTGGTCCGGTCTGTGTGGCGCAACGGTCTTATCGAGATCGCGCATGCCTCACGGCCGACCAGCTGGCGCAGGACATTGCACGACGGGACGATGTTCGCCCGCAACACCTGGCTCACCCGGCGGGCGTTCGACGTCCTGGGCTCCGACGATCAGTTCCGTCTCTACGAGTTGGAGGACCTGGTCCTGGACCGGGACCAGGTCTGGCCGGGATGCGAGGGAACCCTGACGGACTTCGGCTGGGGATTCCTCGGGGACATCAAGAAGCACGCGAAACAGCGCATCGACATGCTCGCGCACTTCGAGCAGAGTCTGTCGCCGGACGACTTCCTCGTCTTCGCCAGCGCACCATGGTTCGGGGCCCGCGACGATCACTGTGAGTTCTCGCCTCGTCAGAGGTGCGTGAGATCGTCCACCGCTCCGTTGCCTAGGGCCCCTGCCTGCGTATGAGATTGATCTTGATTTTTGACTGTCTGCTGATGAACTGCATATTTGACGGAGCGCGCATCTATGGCCTGGAGTGTTGAAGGGCTTTGACGTGCGATCCCTCCATTTATCTGAGATTCCCTGGCAACGTTGAGAACCCTTAGTAGCTGTTGTCGTTCCGATCTTGAGCGGTGTCCGTCGAACGGGAGTCTCGATTGGGTGGTCGTGGGGTGTTCGGT
>NZ_JAPWHT010000031.1:0-40084 GCF_027270795.1 Streptomyces sp. ActVer | reverse complement strand
CCCCGAACAACCCCCGACCCCTCGGACACACGAGCCACCCCCAAGTCCGTGATTCGACGGGGTCCCACATGGTTAGAAGACTGGGAGTGTTTGTCGCGGCGGGTCCTAAAAGCATCGGGACCGTGCTGTGATCGTGAACACCGTGTTGTGCGGCACCGTAGTGCTGGATACTGCGGGCAGCCGCCTCCGGTGACCGGTGCCGGACGCGGTGAGCTGGAGGGGACGGTTCGCGTGAGCGAGATACCAGCGAAGGCCACGGAGTCCGAGGACCCGTCGGGCGGCGCGATGGCTGATGCGACAACAGGCGATGGCGCGTTGCCGGTGCCGGACGAGGCGCGGGGCGCGGAGCACGGCGGAATATCCGGTGTGCCCGTCGAGGCGCCGGGCGAGGTGCCCGGCCAGGTCGTGTGGCAGAGCAGTCCGCCCGGATCGATCTACGACTACATCAAGGTCGCCTCGTTCTCCATCGGCCCCGACGGCCTCGTCGACCAGTGGAGTCTGCGCGCCGAGCAGCTCTTCGGCATCCCGACCGAGCGCGCCGTCGGCATGGACCCCATCGAGGCCTTCGTCGCCGAGGACAAGCGCGAGCTGGGCCAGCGGAAGATGGCCGAAGTCCTCGACGGCCGCGAGTGGACCGGTGTGGTCCCCTTCCGGCTGCCCGACCCCGAGGGCACCGGCCTGGCCGCCGAAGGACTCGCCGAGGTCTACGTCATGCCGACGCGGACCGAGGAGGGCGAGCGGGCCGCAGTCTGCATCGTCGTGGACGTACGCATTCTGCGCCGGATCGAGACCGATCTTGCCGCCTCGCAGGCCATTTTCGGCCAATCTCCTTTCGGTTTCCTGCTGATCGACCCGGACCTGCGCATCCGCCGTGCCAACGAGCGGTTCGCCTCGGTCTTCGGCGGCACCGTCGAGGACCATCGCGGACGCACCGTCAAGGACTATCTGGCCCCGGGCGAGGCCGAGCGGGTCTCCGCGATTCTGCGGCGGGTCCTGGAGACCGGTGACATGGTCAACGAGCTGCTGGTCAGCGGCACCGTGCCCGGTTCCAGTGAGCGCCGCCACTGGTCCATCAACCTCTATCGCGTACACAGCGGTTCGGGCCGTCCGATAGGCATCGCCTGGCTGGGCACCGACATCACCGCACGCCGCGCCGCGGCCCGCGAGGCCGCGCAGGCACGGCGCAATCTCGCCCTTCTGAACGAGGCGGGCGCACGCATAGGCAACTCCCTCGACCTGGAGACCACGGCCCGCGAACTCCTCGATGTGGCCGTCCCGGGCTTCTGCGACCTCGCCTCCGTCGACCTCTACCAGGGCCTCCTGGCCGGCGACGAGACCCCGCCGGGCCTCGCCGACGGCAGCGCCGAGCTGCGCCGCGTCGCCTACGCCAGCGCCGTCTCGGACGCGCCCTTCATCAGCGGTCCGGAGCCCGTGAACGTCGGCGCGGTCCACCACTACGCCTTCAACTCGCCCTTCGCGGACGCCCTGCGGACCGCCCGCCTGCAGAGAGTCGCCGGCGAGGAGGGCGGCCTGATCCAGTCCACGCTCGCGGTGCCGATGGTCGCCCACGACACGGTCGTAGGCCTGGTCCAGTTCTCGCGTACGAAGGGGAGCGAGCCGTTCGGGGAACGCGACAGCTCCCTCGCGGTCGAACTGGCCTCGCGCGCCGCGGTCTGTATCGACAACGCCCGCCTCTACCGGCGGGAGCACGAGCGCGCCCTGATACTGCAGCGCTCTCTGCTTCCTCCGGGCGACCCGGAGGCATCCGGCCTGGACATCGCCTGCCGCTACCTTCCCGGGAACGCGGCCACGGAGGTCGGCGGCGACTGGTTCGACGTCATCGAACTCCCCGGCCACCGCACGGCGTTGGTCATCGGCGACGTGATGGGCCGCGGTCTGCGCGCCGCCGTCGCGATGGGCGAACTCCGCACGGCCGTACGTACCTTGGCGCTGCTCGACCTCGAACCGGCCGAGGTCCTCTCCGCGTTGGACGAGATCGCCCGCGGTCTGGGAACGCCCGGCGGGGTCCAGCAGTCTACGCGCGGTGCGCGCCAGTCCCGGGACGCCGACCTCTCCGAGGTCTACCTCGCCACCTGTGTGTACGCGGTCTACGACTCCGTCACCCGCCGCTGCACGTTCGCCAACGCGGGCCACCTCCCGCCGGTCATCGTGGAGCCGGGCGAGAGCGCGCTCATGCTCGACGTACCGCCGGGGATGCCGCTCGGCGTCGGCGGCGAGCCGTTCGAGGAGGTGGAGGTGGAGCTGCCGGAAGGTGCTCTTCTGGCGCTCTACACCGACGGACTGGTCGAATCCCGCGACCACCCCCTCGACGAGGGCCTACAGGCCTTCGTGGGCGCCCTCACGGACCCCTCCAGCCCTCTGGAGGACGTCTGCGACCACATTCTCAACACGCTCGACACGCATCACGGCGAGGACGACATCGCCTTGCTGATGGCACGTGTCCAGGGGCTGCCGGCCGAGTCCGTCGGCGACTGGACGCTGCCGCGCGAGCCGCGCAGCGTGGGCCGCGCACGGGAGTACGCCCGGGGCCAGCTCCTCAGCTGGGACCTCGAACCCCTCGTCGACACGGCCGAGTTGCTGGTCAGCGAACTCGTCACCAACGCCCTGCGCTACGGCGAGGGCGAGATCCGTCTGCGTCTCCTCCTCGACCGCACCCTGGTCTGCGAGGTCTGGGACGCAGGCCTGGTGCAGCCCCGCCGGCGTCGCGCCCGCGACACGGACGAGGGCGGCCGAGGCCTCCAGCTCGTCGGTCTCCTGAGCGCCGCCTGGGGCTCCCGCCGCACACCTCGTGGCAAGACGGTCTGGTTCGAACTCCCCCTGCCCAACGGCACGACAGGTCTCACGGACCCGGCAGAGGCTCTGCTGAGCCTGTTCTGACCCCCGCCGGGTCCCGCGCCCTACACCGCCCCGGACGGCCGCCTGCGGATCTTGTCGCCCAGCCACACCAGCGGATCGTACTTACGGTCAACCGCCCGTTCCTTCAAGGGAATCAGGGCGTTGTCCGTGATCTTGATGCCCTCGGGGCAGACCTCCGTGCAGCACTTGGTGATGTTGCAGTAGCCGAGGCCGTGCTCGTCCTGGGCGGTCTTCTTGCGGTCCAGGCCGCTCTCCTCGGCCGCGTCCAGCGGGTGCATGTCCAGCTCGGCCACCCGCATCAGGAAACGCGGGCCCGCGAACGCCGTCTTGTTCTCCTCGTGGTCGCGGACGACATGGCAGGTGTCCTGGCACAGGAAGCACTCGATGCACTTGCGGAACTCCTGCGACCGGTCCACGTCCTCCTGCATCATCCGGTACTCACCGGGACCGAGGTCCTCCGGCGGCACGAACGCGGGCACCTCCCGCGCCTTCATGTAGTTGAAGCCGACGTCCGTCACCAGATCCCGTACGACCGGGAACGCCCGCAGCGGGGTCACGGTGATCGTCTCCTCGCGGGTGAACACCGACATCCGCGTCATGCACAACAGCCGCGGACGTCCGTTGATCTCCGCCGAGCACGAACCGCACTTGCCCGCCTTGCAGTTCCAGCGCACGGCCAGATCGGGCGCCTGGGTCGCCTGGATGCGGTGGATGATGTCGAGCACCACCTCGCCGTCGTTGACCTCGATCCCGAAGTCCTCCAGGCCGCCGCCCTCGGCATCCCCGCGCCACACCTTGAAGCGGGCCTCATAGCTGCTCACTCGTAGAGCTCCTCTTCGGCGAGGTACTTGACCAGCTCCTCCTTGTCGAAGAGGGCGAGCAGGTCGGGGCGGATGGGTTCGGTGGTCTCGCGGACCAGGTCGATCTGCCCGCGCACGGGGTCGGTCGCCGCCAACCCGCCGGAGGGGTCGACCAGTTGGCAGAGCAGGTTCACGCGCCGCCAGGCCCGGTCCATCGTCGGGTGGTCCTCCCGCGTGTGGCCGCCCCGCGACTCCGTCCGCTCCAGCGCGGCCCGTGCCACGCACTCGCTGACGAGCAGCATGTTCCGCAGGTCCAGTGCGAGGTGCCAGCCGGGGTTGAACTGCCGGTGCCCCTCGACCCCGGCCCGCCGGGCCCGTACGCGCAGGTCGGCGAGCTTCTCCAGGGCCGCCTCCATCTCCGCCTCACGGCGGATGATGCCGACGAGGTCGTTCATCGTCTGCTGGAGTTCCTGGTGGAGGGTGTACGGGTTCTCCGGCGGCCGGCCGTTCTCCGCGCCGGGCTCGGGGCCCTCGGCGGAGAAGGGCCGCAGGGCCTCCGCGGCCGCCGTGTCCACCTGGACCTCGTCCACCAGGGGCCGTGCCCCGGTGAGTCCTGTGGCGTACTGCGCCGCGTGCAGGCCGGCCCGCCGCCCGAACACCAGCAGGTCGGAGAGGGAGTTGCCGCCGAGCCGGTTGGAGCCGTGCATGCCGCCGGCGACCTCCCCGGCCGCGAAGAGACCGGGCACGCCACGCGCCGACGCGCTGTCCGACTCGACCGCGATCCCGCCCATCACGTAGTGACAGGTGGGCCCGACCTCCATGGCCTCGGCGGTGATGTCGACGTCCGCGAGCTCCTTGAACTGGTGGTACATGGACGGCAGTCGGCGCCTGATGACCTCGGCGGGCATCCGGGTCGACACGTCCAGGAAGACGCCCCCGTGCGGGGAGCCGCGGCCGGCCTTCACCTCGGAGTTGATGGCCCGTGCCACCTCGTCCCGGGGGAGCAGCTCAGGGGGCCGTCGGTTGTGGTCCGGGTCCTCGTACCACCGGTCCCCCTCCTCCTCCGACTGCGCGTACTTCTCCTTGAAGACGTCGGGGATGTAGTCGAACATGAACCGCTTGCCCTCGGAGTTCCTGAGGACCCCGCCGTCCCCGCGCACGGACTCCGTGACGAGGATGCCCTTCACGGACGGCGGCCAGACCATGCCCGTCGGGTGGAACTGCACGAACTCCATGTTCAGCAGCGGCGCACCCGCGAGCAGTGCCAGCGCGTGCCCGTCGCCCGTGTACTCCCACGAGTTCGACGTCACCTTGAAGGACTTGCCGATGCCGCCGGTGGAGACGACCACCGAGGGAGCCTCAAGGACGAAGAAGCGGCCGGACTCGCGCTCGTAGCAAAAGGCTCCGGAGACCCGGCTGCCCGCGGCGGAGCCGCCGTCGGACACAGTCTTGAGGATCCGGGTGACCGTGCACTCCTGGTAGACCTTCAGGCGGGACTCGTAGTCCCCGGTCTCCTTGAAGTCCTCCTGCTGGAGGGAGACGATCTTCTGCTGGAGGGTCCGGATCAGTTCCAGGCCCGTACGGTCGCCGACATGCGCGAGCCGCGGGTACTCGTGCCCGCCGAAGTTGCGCTGCGAGATGCGCCCGTCCTTCGTGCGGTCGAAGAGGGCGCCCCAGGTCTCCAGCTCCCAGACGCGGTCGGGGGCCTCCTGCGCGTGCAGCTCGGCCATCCGCCACTGGTTGAGGAACTTGCCGCCGCGCATGGTGTCGCGGAAGTGGACCTGCCAGTTGTCGCCGGAGTTCACGTTGCCCATGGCCGCCGCGATGCCGCCCTCGGCCATCACCGTGTGCGCCTTGCCGAACAGCGACTTGCAGATCACGGCCGTACGCGCCCCGCGTTCACGTGCCTCGATGGCGGCCCTGAGGCCGGCGCCCCCGGCACCGACCACGACGACGTCCCACTCCTGCCGGTCGACCACGGACATCAGAAGAACCTCGGATCGTCGAAAGCGCCGGAGGCGACCAGGTACACGTAGAAGTCGGCGAGCGCCACGCTCACCAGGGACGCCCAGGCGAGCTGCATGTGACGGGCGTTCAGCTTCCCCACGAACTGCCAGGTCTTGTAGCGCACCGGGTGCTTGGAGAAGTGCTTGAGCTTGCCGCCGACGATGTGCCGGCAGGAGTGGCAGGACAGGGTGTACGCCCAGATCAGCGTGATGTTGACCAGGAACACGAGCGTGCCGAGCCCCATGTGGCCCCACTCGTAGTGCTCGTCACGGAAGGAGAGCACGGTGTCGTACGTGAGGATCCCGGCGACCGGCACCGCCGCGTAGAAGAAGTAGCGGTGGATGTTCTGGAAGATCAGCGGGAAGCGGGTCTCGCCGGTGTACTTCTTGTGCGGCTCGGCGACCGCGCAGGCCGGCGGCGAGGCCCAGAAGCCGCGGTAGTAGGCCTTGCGGTAGTAGTAGCAGGTCAGCCGGAAGCCGAGCGGGAAGATCAGGATCAGCAGCGCGGGCGACAGGCCCCACCAGCTGCCGAAGATCTCCCAGTTCGGGCCGCTCCGCATCGGCTCGCAGTTCTCCGCCAGACAGGGCGAGTAGAACGGCGAGACGTACGGGGCCGCGTAGTAGTCGCTGTTCGCGAACGCCCGCCAGGTCGAGTAGACGACGAAGGCCAGCAGCCCGGCCGCGGTGGCGGCGGGCGCCAGCCACCAGCGGTCGGTCCGCAGATGCGGGGCGTCGATCGCGGCGCGCGTACGGGTCCGTACGCCGCCGCTGTTCATTTGGGGTTCCGTACCAGTGGCCAACACAGACTCCGGTCGGGGTTCAGGGGCGTGCCGGTGCCGAGGGGGCGCTCAGTGGTTGGGGCCGTGGTGGGCACCGAGTCCCTCGTCGTCCGTGTCCGTCCACAGGGTGTTGTCGTAGGGGGTGTCGGGGATGGACACGAGGTCGGGGCGCCGCGGTTTGCCGAGGCCGGGTGCGGCCTCGCGGAGCAGCGCAACGCTCTCGCGGAGGTGGTCGGCGTCGGTGCGCACCCTGCGCATCTCCAGGCCGCCGCCACCCATCTGCTGTTCCAGACGCTTCACGGACCTCACCAGGTCGTCGAGACAGCGCTGGACTGACGTCAGGTCATCGTGCACGGACATGACTTGCCCTCACTTCCGCGGACCTCCGGCCCAAGGCGGCAACGTTCATGCGCCTGCGAGTGTCGCGCGTCACATCGGCCCCTGTGAAGGGATCTGCATGGATTACCGGATCGTGTCGCTCTCTGCACGCCCTGCGTGCGCCCCCGGCCGGGAGGGGGCGCGCCCGGTGGCGCGGAGGCGTTGGGCCGCACGGGTGGGCTTCCGTGGGCCGGTCGCCGTGTCGCCGCCCGGAGGCGGCGACTCTCCCCTTCAGTGGGGCGATAGATCAGATCAGCTCCATTATACCGCCAAAAGTGATCTAGATCACAGCTCCTGACCTGCCCTGTCCGCACTGCTCATCGTGATCAGCACCGCCCCGGAGGTACCAGTCATGTCCCACGACGGCGTCGGACCCCGCGCGGTGATGCGCTCGGTCGCGTTCCTCACGGCGGGCGTGCTCGCGGTGCCCGCCCTGGCCGGATGCAGTGAGAAGGACCCGGCGGGCAAGCCCACCGCCGGTCAGGAGATCGCCCCCGCGGAGCGCGGTCTGATCGCGGACGGCGGCACCCTGCGCTGGGCCGTGGACGCCGTCCCGGAGACCCTCAACGCCTTCCAGGCCGACGCGGACGCCGCCACCTCCAAGGTCGCGGGCGCCGTGCTGCCCTCCATGTACCGGCTCGACGCGAACGGCCGGCCGCAGCGCAACCCCGACTACCTGGAGTCCGCGAAGATCGTCGACCGCGAGCCCAGACAGGTCGTGCTCTACAAGCTCAACCAGCAGGCCGTCTGGAGCGACGGCCGGGAGATCGGCGCCGCCGACTTCGCCGCCCAGTGGCGCGCCCTGTCCGGCAAGGACACCGCGTACTGGACGGCCCGCAACGCCGGCTACGACCGCATCGAGAAGATCGAACGCGGTGCCAACGACCTGGAGGTGCGGGTCACCTTCAGCAAGCCGTACGCGGACTGGCAGTCGCTGTTCTCGCCGCTGTACCCGAAGGAAGTGATGGGCACCCCGGACGCCTTCAACGACGGCGCCCGACGCAAGCTGAAGGTCACCGCGGGTCCCTTCGCCCTCGACACCGTCGACAAGGACTCCGGCGAGGTCAGGCTGAAGCGCAACCCGCGCTGGTGGGGCCGCCCCGCCAAGCTCTCCGAGCTGGTCCTGCGCGCCGTACCGCGTGACAAGCGCACCGCCGCGCTCGCCGAGGGCAAGGTCGACCTGGCCGAGATCGACTCCTCCGAGGCCCACCGCATCACGCTCGCCGCCCGCGACAAGGGCAAGGGCAACGGGGCGCCGCTCGCCCACGGCCCCGGCGCAGCCCTCACGCCCGGCAAGTCGCTGCGCTCCTGGGCGATCGCGCACGGCTCCGACGAGGAGGCGGCCGACGAGGAGATCCTGGCCCGCAAGAAGCGGGGCAAGGCCGTCGCGAAGTACGCGGACGAGCAGTCGTCCCTGCGCGGCTTCGAGGTCCGCAAGTCCCTCGAACCCGCCTTCACCCAGCTCGCGTTGAACGGCGAGCAGGGTCCGCTCGCCGACGAGCGGGTCCGCCGGGCCGTGGCCCGCGCCCTCGACCGGGAGGAACTCGCCCGCGTCGTCCTCCGGCCGCTCGGCCTGCCCGCCGAGCCCGTCGGCAGCCATCTCGCGCTCTCCGGACAGCACGCGTACGCCGACAACAGCGGAGCGCTCGGCGGCCAGGACACCAAGGAGGCGCAGGCCCTGCTGGCCGACGCCGGGTGGGTGTCCGGCGGTCCCGTCAAGGAGGAGCAGAAGGAGAAGAAGGCCGCCGGCGCCGGGGCCTCGAAGGAACCGGCGGGTTCGGAGGCGTCCAAGGCGTCGGGGACCCCCGCGGACTCGGACACGAACTCGGACACGGACACGGACACGGACGAAGGCTCGGGCAGCTCCGAGGATTCCGGCAGCTCGGGCAGCTCCAGTACTTCCGACAGCGCCGGCAGCTCGGACAGCTCCAGCAGCTCCAGCAGCTCCGAGAGCTCCGGGGACGACGGTACGTACATCGTCGGTGAGGACGGGAAGCCGGGCGACGACAAGCCGGGCGAGAACCGTGCCCCGGCCCTGCTCGTGCCCGCGCCCCTGACTGAACTGCAGCGGGTCGCGCTCCTCGACCAGGCGTACGTCCTGGGCGTACGCGGCCAGGCCGAGAAGGCGAAGAAGGCGAAGAAGCAGAAGGCCGGGAAGAAGCAGCGGATCGGCAAGAAGCAGAAGGCCGAGACGGAGAAGAACCAGAAGATGGACGGGCCGGGCACGTCCGGCAAGGTGGAGAAGAACCTTGCCCGCGAAGGCCAGTCGCAGTTCCAGCACGGCGGGGCCCCGGGGGCCTACGCACCCAAGGGCACCGCCGCCCCGGGACGTGCCGCGGCCGGACCGCTGGCCAAGAACGGCAAGCCGCTGTCGCTGCGCTTCGTGCTCCCGTCCGGCCCCGGCTCCCAGTCGCTGCGGGCGGTCGGCGAGCGGATCGCGCGGATGCTGGAACGTATCGGCATCCGTACGGAGATCTCCAAGGTCGCCGACGAGAGCTACTTCAAGGACCACATCGCCTCGGGCCAGTACGACCTGGCGCTGTACTCCTGGCCCGCGTCCGCGTTCCCCGCGACCGACGCCCGCCCGATCTACTCCAAGCCGGTCCCGGCAGCCGACGGCTCCCTGAACGTCGAGCAGAACTACACCCGGGTCGGCACGGACCAGGTCGACCAGCTCTTCGACCAGGCCATCGCCGAACTCGACCCGGGCGAGTCCCGCTCCCTGGTCCGCAAGGCGGACGCCCGCATCTGGGCCGCCGCCGGCTCGATCCCCCTCTACCAGCGCCCCCAGCTCACCGCGGCCCGGACCAACCTCGCCAACGCGGGCGCCTTCGGCTTCCAGACCCCTCTCTACGAGGACATGGGCTTCCTGAAAAAGGGCACAAAGCCGCAGACCAGCAGCGCCCCGTAAGGGGCGCGGGGAACTGCGCGACCAGCCCCCACCGGCCGGCACTGTGACCACCGGCCAGAGCCCCGTCGAGCCCAAGCGGCAGCGGCCCCGTACGATGGGGTAAGGCCGTGGCACGTTTCAGCCCGGCAGGGCCCCGCGCAGCGGAGGCCGTTCACTCACTCCGGGAGAAGCGCCTCAATATGGCCACGCGCCACGACATCCGCAACGTCGCCATCGTCGCCCACGTCGACCATGGCAAGACCACCCTGGTCGACGCCATGCTCAAGCAGGCCGGTGCCTTCGCCGCGCACGCCGCCGAGTCGCTCGACGACCGCATGATGGACAGCAACGACCTGGAGCGTGAGAAGGGCATCACGATCCTGGCCAAGAACACGGCCGTCAAGTACCACCCGAAGGATGGCAGCGATGTCATCACCATCAACATCATCGACACCCCGGGCCACGCCGACTTCGGCGGCGAGGTCGAGCGCGGTCTGTCGATGGTCGACGCGGTCGTGCTGCTCGTCGACGCGTCCGAGGGCCCTCTGCCCCAGACCCGTTTCGTGCTGCGCAAGGCGCTCCAGCAGCGTCTGCCGGTCATCCTGTGCATCAACAAGACCGACCGCCCGGACTCCCGGATCGACGAGGTCGTCAACGAGACCTACGACCTCTTCCTGGACCTGGAGGCGGACGAGGAGCAGATCGAGTTCCCCATCGTCTACGCGTGTGCACGCGACGGCGTGGCCTCGCTGACCAAGCCGGAGGACGGCACCGTCCCGGCCGACAGCGACAGCCTGGAGCCGTTCTTCTCCACGATCCTGTCCCACGTGCCGGCCCCCGAGTACGACACGGAGGCCCCCCTCCAGGCGCACGTCACCAACCTGGACGCGGACAACTTCCTCGGCCGTATCGCGCTGCTCCGCGTCGAGCAGGGCGAGCTGCGCAAGGGCCAGACCGTCACGTGGATCAAGCGCGACGGCACCATGTCCAGCGTGCGCATCACCGAGCTGCTGATGACCGAGGCGCTCACCCGCAAGCCCGCCGAGATGGCGGGCCCCGGTGACATCTGTGCCGTCGCCGGTATCCCGGACATCATGATCGGTGAGACCCTCGCCGACCCCGAGAACCCGATCGCGCTGCCGCTGATCACGGTCGACGAGCCGGCGATCTCGATGACCATCGGTACGAACACCTCGCCGCTGGTCGGCCGTGGCGGCACCGGCAAGGGCGCCTCCGCGAAGGCCGCCGTCAAGGACCGCAAGGTCACCGCCCGTCAGGTCAAGGACCGCCTGGACCGCGAGCTGATCGGTAACGTCTCGCTGCGGGTCCTCGACACCGAGCGTCCCGACGCCTGGGAGGTCCAGGGCCGTGGTGAGCTCGCGCTCGCCATCCTGGTCGAGCAGATGCGCCGCGAGGGCTTCGAGCTGACCATCGGCAAGCCCCAGGTGGTCACCCAGGAGATCGACGGCAAGGTCCACGAGCCCGTGGAGCGCATGACGATCGACGTGCCCGAGGAGCACATGGGCGCGGTCACGCAGCTCATGGGTGTCCGCAAGGGCCGGATGGACAACATGTCCAACCACGGTTCGGGCTGGGTGCGTCTGGAGTTCGTCGTGCCGTCCCGCGGTCTCATCGGCTTCCGTACGGAGTTCCTGACCGGCACGCGCGGCACGGGCATCGCGCACTCCATCCACGAGGGCCACGAGCCCTGGTTCGGCGTGCTGACGACCCGTAACAACGGCTCCCTGGTCGCCGACCGCGCCGGCGCCGTCACAGCCTTCGCGATGACGAACCTCCAGGAGCGCGGCGTGCTGTTCACCGACCCCGGCACCGAGGTGTACGAGGGCATGATCGTCGGCGAGAACTCGCGCTCCGACGACATGGACGTGAACATCACCAAGGAGAAGAAGCTCACCAACATGCGGTCGGCCGCGGCCGACTCGTTCGAGGCGATCGTCCCGCCGCGCAAGCTCTCGCTGGAGCAGTCGCTGGAGTTCTGCCGCGACGACGAGTGTGTCGAGGTCACCCCGGAGTCGGTCCGCATCCGCAAGGTGAACCTGGACGCCCGCACGCGCGCCCGCTCCGCGAGCCGCGCCAAGCACGGCTGACGCCCTCTCAGGGCTGCTGAACGCCCGGTTCTCCGCACAGAAGTGGGGAGCCGGGCCTTCGGTGTACCCGGACGCCGAAACCGTGTCAGTTCGGGCAACGGTGCAATGGAAGCGGCGGCGTTCGCATATCGGGCATCGGCCAATCAAGTTTCGGACACGTAAACGAAATTATCGTCAACAGTGTCCGTTTCGCCGGAATCTCATCTCACCTGTCAAGCGCGCGCAGGTGTCAATCTTTGCAATTTTTGCTCAAAATTTCGACGGTAGGGAGATCCCTATGTCTTCCGCCCTTGACGCGCGTTGACCCACTTGGTGAAAGTTCCCTGAAACCACAGAACCTGCCGGTATCTGTGCTGCGCTCAACTCTCCATCCCCCGGGGGAAGAACAAAGATGACCAGTCCAACCAAGGCCGAGGGCTCCGGGCCGTCGGCGGCCTTGGACCCCGAGCTCGCGTCGAACACCGAGCCGGTCGAGGCGGAGAAGCTCGAAGGCCGCTCCCCCGGGCAGTTGATGTGGCATCGCTTCAAGCGAGACCGTACCGGAGTCATCTCCGCGTGCGTCGTGATTTTTTTCTTCGCGATCGCCGCACTGGCCCCGGTCATCTCGGCGCTGTACGGCAAGGATCCGTACACGCTGTACGCGCAGGAGCCCGACTACCCCTTCCTGCTCGACGACTTCGCCATGCCCACCGGCTCCTTCGGGGGAATGTCGGGTGACTTCTGGTTCGGAGTCGAGCCCAAGCTCGGGCGCGACGTGTTCACGATGCTGCTGTACGGCATGCGGACGTCGCTCTACATGGCGGTCCTGGTCACGGTGTTCAGCGTTCTGACGGGCGTCGTCATCGGCATGGTCAGCGGCTACTTCGGCGGCAAGGTCGACTACTGGCTGGGCCGGATCACCGACTTCTTCCTGGCGTTCCCGCAGCAGCTGTTCTTCATCGCCTTCATGCCCGTGGTCACGGCGCTGTTCGTCTCCCCGACGGACGAGACCCCGGTCTATCTGCGTGCCGTCGCGATCATCCTCGTGATGTGGTTCCTCGGCTGGATGGGCATGGCCCGCCTGGTGCGCAGCTCCGTACTCTCCCTGCGGGAGCGGGAGTTCGTCGAGGCGGCCAAGGTCTCGGGGGCCTCTCCGACGCGCATCGTGCGCAAGGAGATCCTGCCGAACATCGTCACGCCGATCCTTGTTCAGGGCACCTACATGCTGCCCAGCTCGATCCTCTCCATCGCCTTCCTCTCGTACGTCGGTGTGGGCTTCGTCGAGCCGACGCCGGACTGGGGCCGGATGTTCGCCATCGGCTCCGAGATCTACGAGCAGGACCCGATGTTCATGTTCTTCCCGGGCGTGGCGATGGTGGTCTTCGTGCTCGCCTTCAATCTTCTCGGCGACTCCGTCCGGGACGCTTTCGACCCCAAGACCGGACGCTAACCGTCCATTGGTGGTGGGGGGACTGCCACCCCCGTTCCGGGAGACCGGACCGTCAGGCAGTACTCGTGGACAACTATCGACAGGTAGGTGCATCGGCATCATGAAGCCCATCAGAACGCGCACCGTGCGCGCCATAGCCGTCGCCATCACAGCGGGGTCGCTGGCGCTGACCGGCTGCTCCAGTGACAGCGGCAAGGACAACTCCAAGGACAACTCCAAGTCCAAGGAAGATGCCGCCTCGCAGTCGACGCCTGTCGCCTACGGTGATGCCCAGGCGTCCAACGGCCCGGCCGAAGCGGTGGCGGGGGCCAAGACCGGCGGCACCATCAACGTCTACCAGCAGTCCGACCTGACCCACATGGACCCGGGCCAGATCTACGTCAGCGACGCGGGCCAGTTCGCCAACCTGGTCCACCGCGGTCTGACGAACTTCCAGGAGGACGACAAGGGCAACCTGACGGTCGTCGGTGACGTCGCCACCGACTCCGGCAAGTCGTCCGACGGCGGCAAGACCTGGACGTACACCCTCAAGGACGGCATCAAGGACGAGGACGGCAACGTCATCACGTCCGCCGACGTCCGCCACACCATCGAGCGGATGTACGCCAAGTTCATCTTCGACGGCCCGACCTACGTCCAGAACTGGCTCTCGGGCCCCGAGTACCGCAAGGCGCTGCCGGACGGTCCGTACAAGAACAAGCACCTGCCGGACTCCGTCCTGGAGACCCCTGACGACAAGACGGTCGTCTTCCGCTTCAAGACCGCCCAGCCGGACCTCCCGCAGGCCCTCGCCATGGCCGGCTACGCCATCGTGCCCAAGAAGCAGGACACGAAGGAGAAGTACGACAAGGCTCCGGCCTCCCTCGGCCCGTACAAGGTCGCCGAGTACAAGGCCGGCAAGTCGGTGACGCTGGTCAAGAACACCCAGTGGGACCCGAAGACGGACTCGGTGCGCCACCAGTACGTCGACGGCTACAACTTCAGCAACACCATCGACCAGGCCAGCCAGACCAAGCGCCTGCTCGCCGACCAGGGCGAGGCCAAGAACGCCATCCAGTTCACGGACTCGGTGGACCCGGCCCAGCTGTCCACGGTCATCGGCAACGCGGCCGCGAAGAAGCGCACCATCCAGGGCTACCAGCCCTACGTGTGGCAGCTCTCCTTCAACCTCGACAGCGCCAAGATGAAGGACAAGAAGGTCCGCGACGCGATCACCTACGCGATCCCGAACCAGTCCATGGTCCAGGCGGACGGCGGCCGTTACGGCGGCGAGGTGGCCGGCGGTCTGATGGCGCCGACCCTCCCGGGCTTCGACCCGACGTACGACCCGTTCGGCAAGCTGAAGAAGCCCAACGGTGACCCGGCGAAGGCCAAGGCGCTGCTGAAGGAGGCGGGCTTCAAGGAGGGCACCAAGCTCAGCTACGCCTACTCCAACACCCCGCGTGGCCAGGCCCAGATGGTCATCATCAAGGACGCGCTGAACAAGCTCGGCTTCGATGTCCAGGCCAAGGAGATCGACCGCGCGACCTTCTACGAGCAGGTCGGCAAGCTGAAGAACCCGTACGACCTCTACATGACCGGCTGGGGCCAGGACTGGCCGTCGCCGGGCACGGTCATCACCCCGGTCTACGACGGCACGCAGGTCGCCGACGGTTCGCCGAACTACTCGCACATCAACGACAAGCAGGTCAACGCCCTCATCCAGAAGGCCGTGACGCAGGAGCCCGAGGAAGCCGCCAAGACCTGGAAGCAGGCTCACCAGCGCATCGTGGAGGAGATCAACCCCGGTGCCCCGGTGTACTACTCGAAGCAGATCCAGCTCTACGGTTCGAACATCGGCGGTGCCCGGTACAGCACGGAGTCGAGCTACATCGACATCAACGACCTGTACCTGAAGAAGCCGTAATCCCTCAGCTCGGCTGATCCGTGGGGGTGTGCGCCAGGCGGAGCGCACCCCCGCGGACGGTATCCCCCTCCTGCCGCCGCGTTTCGAAGAGAGCACCCACCCGCCATGCTTCAGTTCCTCATCCGCAGGCTGAGCGGCGCCGTCGTGATCATGTTCCTGATCGGCGCCTTCACGTTCTTCCTGTTCTATACGATCCCCCAGGACTTCGCGCAGTTGTCCTGCGGCAAGAACTGTTCCCCCGAGAACATCGCGGTCATCCGTGAGAACCTCGGCCTCGACAAGCCCATCACCACCCAGTTCTGGGAATTCATGATGGGCATCGTGTCCGGCCGGAACTTCCCGCAGGGACGCTGCTCCGCCCCGTGCCTGGGCGTCTCGTTCAGCAGCGGCGACTTCGTGTGGGACTCCATCATGGACCGCTTCCCGCTGACCCTCTCGCTGACCGTCGGCGGCCTGGTGATCTTCCTGCTGTTCGGCCTCGGTACGGGTCTGATGGCCGCCTGGAAGCGCGGTACCGCCCTCGACAAGGTGGTCAGCGGCTCATCGATGGTGCTCAGTTCGTTCCAGATCTACTTCCTGGGCCCGATCGTCCTCAGCATCCTCGTCTACAACACCGGCTGGATGGACTTCCCCAAGTACGTCTCGTTCACGGAGAACCCGGCCGAGTGGTTCGTGGGCATGCTGATCCCCTGGGCCGTGATGGCCACGATCTTCACCGCCCAGTACACGCGTATGGCACGCTCGACGATGATCGAGCAGCTGCAGGAGGAGCACGTCAGGACCGCGCGCGCCAAGGGCATGCGACAGTCGTACGTCTTCTTCCGCTACGCGTGGCGTGGTTCGCTCATCCCCATCGTCACGATCATCGGCATGGACCTCAGCGCGCTCCTCTCGGGCGCGGTCGTCACGGAGTTCACCTTCGACCTCGCCGGTATCGGACGTCTCGCGGTCAACGGCTCGCTGACCAAGGACCTTCCGCTGACGATGGGCGTCATGCTGTTCGGGGCCTTCTTCATCCTGATCCTGAACATCGTCGTGGACCTCGCCTACGCCTACATCGACCCGCGCGTGCGCCTCGCCTAGGAGAAATACCGTGACCACACTGACCAAGACCGAAGGCGAGAGGGCCCCGAGCGGGTCGGAGGCCTTCCTCTCGGTCCGCGACCTGCGGGTGCGGTTCTCCACCGAGGACGGCATTGTGAAGGCGGTCGACGGGCTCTCCTTCGACGTCGAACGAGGCAAGACGCTCGGCATCGTGGGCGAGTCGGGCTCCGGCAAGTCCGTCACCAACCTGACCGTCCTCGGCCTGCACAACCCGAAGACCTCCACCGTCGAGGGCGAGATCGTCCTGGACGGCAAGGAACTGGTCACCGCGACCGAGAAGGAGATGGAGAAGCTTCGAGGCAACAAGGTCGCGATGATCTTCCAGGACCCGCTGACCGCGCTCTCGCCGTACTACACGGTGGGCCGGCAGATCGCGGAACCGTTCATGAAGCACACCGGAGCCTCCAGGAAGGAGGCGAAGGCGCGGGCCATCGAGATGCTCGACAAGGTCGGCATCCCGCAGCCCGCCACGCGCTTCAACGACTATCCGCACCAGTTCTCCGGCGGTATGCGCCAGCGCGCGATGATCGCCATGGCGCTGATCTGCGACCCCGACCTGCTGATCGCGGACGAGCCGACCACGGCCCTCGACGTGACCGTCCAGGCGCAGATCCTCGACCTGCTCAAGGACCTCCAGCAGGAGTTCGGCTCGGCGATCATCTTCATCACCCACGACCTCGGCGTCATCTCCAACATGGCCGACGACCTGCTGGTGATGTACTCGGGGCGGGCCGTGGAACGCGGCACCGTCCGCGAAGTGCTGCGCAACCCCCAGCACCCCTACACCTGGGGCCTGCTGAGCTCCATGCCGCGACTCGGCGGTGACACCGCGCAGGCACTCACGCCGATCCCCGGCTCTCCGCCCAGCCTGCTGAACCCCCCGTCGGGCTGCCCCTTCCACCCGCGCTGCGGCTTCACCGCCGAGGTCGGCGGCAACCGCTGCTCGGACGAGCGGCCGCAGCTGCCCGAGGGCCGGGGCTCCGCCTGCCACCTCGACGCGGCGCAGAAGTCGACCTTTTTCATCGAGCAGATCAAACCCCGGCTGGGCTAGGGAGAACGAGACATGAGCGACAAACTCACCCTGCCGAAGCCGCAGGGCCCCGTCGACGGAGTCGGCGAACCGCTGCTCTCCGTCGAGGGCCTGACGAAGCACTTCCCGATCTACGGCGGATTCCCGATCAAGCGCAAGGTCGGAGCCGTGCAGGCGGTCGACGGTGTCGACCTGACCGTCGGCGTCGGCGAGAGCGTCGGCCTGGTCGGCGAGTCCGGCTGCGGCAAGTCGACGACGGGCCGGCTCATCACCCGGCTCCTGGAGCCGACGGCCGGCAAGATCACCTATGCGGGTCAGGACATCTCGCACGCCTCGCGCCGGCAGCTGGCGCCCGTGCGGTCCGAGATCCAGATGATCTTCCAGGACCCTTACTCCTCGCTGAACCCGCGGCAGACCGTCGGCACGATCATCAAGTCGCCGATGGAGGTCAACGGGATCAACCCGAAGGGCGGCCGCGAGACGCGCGTACGCGAACTTCTGGAACTGGTCGGTCTCAACCCGGAGCACTACAACCGCTTCCCGCACGAGTTCTCCGGCGGCCAGCGCCAGCGCATCGGTGTGGCCCGAGCCCTGGCGCTGAACCCGAAGCTGATCGTGGCGGACGAGCCGGTGTCGGCCCTGGACGTCTCGATCCAGGCCCAGGTCGTGAACCTCCTCCAGAAGGTCCAGGAAGAGATGGGCATCGCCTTCCTCTTCATCGCCCACGACCTGGCGATCGTGCGGCACTTCTCGCAGCGGCTCGCGGTCATGTACCTCGGCAAGGTGGTGGAGGTCGGGGACCGGGACTCCATCTACAACCGGCCGCGGCACCCCTACACGCACGCCCTGCTGTCGGCGGTTCCGGAGGTCGCGCTCGACGACGAGGTCGAGGACCGGGAGCGGATCCGGCTCTCCGGTGACGTGCCCTCGCCGATCCATCCGCCGAGCGGCTGCCGCTTCCGTACGCGTTGCTGGAAGGCTCAGGACAAGTGCGCCACGGAGGAGCCTCCGCTGGTGCAGATCTCCGGTAACCGCACCGGTCACCTGACTGCCTGCCACTTCCCGGAGGACCCGACGACCGAGGCCCGCGACGAGGACATCGTGCTTGACCCGGCGCTGGTGGCGCTGGAGAAGGACTCGGAGTGACGCCTGCGCGGCACGCGGCGCCAACTAGGCCGGGCTGGCGGGAGCACAAGGCTCCCGCCCTGGACCGGGGCCCGCTCCCGCACGGCGAAGCAATGAGTGCTGGTGTGAGGCTGATGTGTTCGTGGGCCGGGACGCCCTCCGCCGTTGCCTCCGGTACGGCCGGCAGGAGTGCTCGTGTCAACGAGTCAGGTCGACGACGCGGGCAAAACGCTTCTCGTAGAAACTGGGGCGGACGGTTGCGATGAACGGCTCCTCGTACTCCTCACCCACGCGAAGTGCCGCCTCGACGGCTGCGGCGAAGCCGAAGGGCAGTCCGTCCTGGTGTAGTTGGCAGCAGGTCAGAGTGGCTGGGTAGTCGAGGTCGACCGTCGTGATGCCGAGCTGCCCGATGTGGACGGCGATACCGGGACGTTCGCGCTCGGCCTCGATGACGGAGAGTACGGGCGCGTGCAAGAACACGTCCGGTTCGAGCCGGGCCGCGTGGACGAGGCCGGAAACCTGCCGATTACCGCCCAGCGCCAGCAATGTGTCGGTGTCGAGGATGTAGTGTTCTCGGATCACGCGGCGCCCTGCTCGGCCGTGTAGTGGGCGACGGCCTGGCCGCGTACCTTGCGCAGGACTTCGGCGCTGGTCTCGTCGGTGACGGTGACGCCGAAGTGTTCGGCGAGGTACTCGGCGGTCTGGGCGGCGCGTTCATGTAGTTCGCTCGGTGTGAGAGTGCTCTCGGCGAACTGCTCGATGAGGTGGCGCATGGTCGTACCGCGGGCCTCCGCGAGGACGGCGAGACGGTCACGGGTCTTGGAGTCGACCTTGATCGTGGTGTCCATGGGGTGAGTATACCGGCCGGAATACCCCAGGCTGAGGTACTTGTCGGGACTCACGCCCCCTCCTTCGGGGCGACGCTGAACCAGACCGCCTTGCCGTGCGGGTAGTCCCGTACGCCCCACTCGTCCGCGCACGCCTCGACGATCGAGAGGCCCCGCCCGGACTCGGCGTCGTCCGCTGGCGGATCGGAGGTGGTGGCGAGGGCGCCCGATCCGTGATCCCAGACCGAGACGGTGACGCATTCCGGAGTTCCCGCCACGTTGACGTAGGCGTCGCTGGGGGAGTGCCGGTACGCGTTGGTCACCAGCTCGGACGCGAGCAGCTCGACGGTGTCGGCGACGCAGCCGAGGCGGGTAGCGCGGAGGATCGCGCGCAGGGCGGCTCTGACAATTCCGGCGGCGCGGGGGTCGTGGGGGATGAGGAGACCGTAGGACCAGGGGGAGCCGGGGAGTTCGGCGGGCTCAGGGGTTTCGGGCGTGCGCATGTGGCAGCCTCCAGTGGTGAGCTAGCTGTGACTGATACCTCACTCAACGTAGAGGCTGCTGTGTAATCGATGCAACCTTCTTGCGGAAACCTGGAGTTGCGCGATGGACTGTCTGGCAGGTCATGGAGAGGGGAGCGAATGGGGCTGCGGAGTAACCCGACGTATCGGCAGCGGCGTCTTGGGGCAGAGTTGCGCAAGCTACGCGAACAGGCGGGGTTGTCGACATACGAGCTGGCACCTCAGCTGGGCATGAAGCAGCCGCAGTTGAGTCACATCGAGTCGGGGCGCACATCGATCAGCCTCGACAGACTCCGCCAGTTCGCTCAACTTGCTGGTGTTATCGATGGCGCTCTTCTGGAGGCGCTGATCGAGATGTTGCAGGACTCGGGGAAGGGATGGTGGAGCGAGTACCGCAACGTACTCCCGTACCCGCACTTGGACTTCGCCGAGCTGGAGGCCGGAGCATGCGCGATCGTCAACTATGAGCCGATGTTCGTGCCGGGTCTGCTGCAGACGCGGGAGTACGCCGCCGCCGTGCACCGTGGCGGGTACGGCCCCAGCGCGGACAACGCGCAGGAGGAGGCCGTCGAGTTCCGGATGAGGCGCCAGAGGGTCCTGGAGGGGGACAGCGCGCCGCACTTCCATGCGGTACTCCACGAGGCGGCTCTGCATGCGACGTTGGGCAGCACCGACATCATGCGCGGCCAGTTGCTGCGGCTGATCGAGATGTCGAGGCTTTCCAACGTCACGATCCAAGTGCTGCCCTTCGACGGCCCGGTGCCGTACGGCACCGCTTTCACCATCGCGCAACCGGAAGTGGCGGAACTGAGCACTCTGGTGGTCACTCACGTAGACGGGTCGCGCTACATCAGTGATGTGGACTGGCTGGCGCGCTACAAACGCACGTTCGCTAGGCTGGGCGAGGTCGGGCTCCCACCGGTCGACGCCGATGCGCGGCCGGAGTCACACGTCGCGAAGGACTCGCTCGGCCTCATCCAGCGGCTCTTGTATCCCTTGCTCTGAGAGGCACGCATGACCCCCCGGCTCCGGTGGCAGAAGTCCAGCTTCAGTGAAGGCGACAGTGAGAACTGTATTGAGGTCGGCACCGGCCTCGCGGGCTACCTTCACCTCCGCGAGAGCGACGCCCCGGCGACCGTCCTCGCCACCTCAGGCCCCGGCCTGCTCGCCCTCCTGTATGGAATCAAGGACGGGCGCCTCAATCAGGCCTCCAGGTAGGTCGGTTGAGCCCGTCCGCCCGCGCAGGCCAAAACCCCGCCACTCGCCGCCGTAAGCGGCGTACGGCGGAGGGTTCGCGTCCCGCTGGGTACGCCGTACTCGGTCCGGCGCCGGGTACGTGGGCCCTGCGTCCTAGCGCTACGCCGCAGCCAAGGTGTGTCGCTGAGGCGCTCGGAACAGTTGTGTGCTCGACTCGTTCGGCCCACACCGGGCTCAGGGCAGCGCTAACTGGTGTTCCCCGCCTTGCCATACCGGCGGAAAGTGTCGGTCTCCACCGTCCACGCGCCGAACGGCACCGAGTCCCCGAAGATGTACGGGTCCTTGTGCTGGTAGCGGTCCTTGCAGGGATCGGAGTGCACCTCGATGGTGCCGGTGCGGGGATCGATGATCATGCAGTGGGCGATGCTCATGGCCGGGTACTCGGCGAGCTTCTCGCCGTAGTCGTTGTCGGGGTCGGACGGGGAGACGATCTCGATGATCGCAAGTACCTGAGTGGCATCGACGGCGAGTCCCTCTTCGTCGAGTACGTCCTCGGGGATCACGACCGCGTCCGGTCGCCGCATACGGCCGATCGCGGGATGCTCGATCTCGGGGCCGTTCTCGCAGACGTACCCGGGATGGGTGGCCGGAAGCTGCGCGTTGAGCTGGTTGCGGATACGACGGACCGTGCCCTCGTGGCGCTTCGGGGGATTCATCATCGCGAGGCGGGGGCCGGAGGGTCCGATCTCGACGTTCCACGCTCCCTCGAGGTGCTCGGCGTACGCCGTGAGTTCCTCGGCGATTGCGCGCATCTTCGCGTAGTCCATACCTGGAGGATAGTGAGGTCGACGCCGCCATGCCGTCGCCAATGAGAAGGTCATCACCCTGCTGAGAGATGCGTCCGCATGGGCGTACCGGGTGAGGAGGAGGCCGAGCGGGGGAGCCGAACTGACTCCCGAGTCGTGTCACTGGGACACGAGCAACTTTGTCCCTGTTTTAAGTACTCGCGTCGCATTCGGTGGCGAAGAGCCCCTGCTGCTTTCAGTGCTAATCAGATCCCGTCCGGGCATCACGCCGGAGCTGCAGGTGCTGATCGAAGGTATTCGTACCCTGACTGCTTTTATCGCAGATTCTGAAGTCGCGACCCGGCTGCGATCCATGCCTTGACAGGTGGCATTGCCCGCTGCCACAGCAATGCCACCCATCGGCATGTCTAATTTGATGGTGCCCTGCTCTGAATTCGCGGTGCTACAGGGAGTAATTGATAACCCAAGCCATTTTCTTCTTGTTGGCAGGACGCTTTCCGCACTTGAGGGCGGTCTTGCTCACAGCCTGTATGTATCCGCACTTGGTGTGGGCGATCGGAGTCTTGGCCCCATTGTTCAAGGAGGCGATTCCCCACCCTCCGGTCCCCTCGCCGGTTGCGCACGCCCGCAAGTAGACCGGCTTGTTCTTGCCGTTCTGCGCAAGGCATGCGGCACCGGCGAAGGTGGTAGCGCTGAAGTTCGCGTACTTCGAGGACCCGTAGTTGTTCCAGTGGAAGGCGTCCTTCTTCTTGCAGGTTGCGAGGACGAACTTCTTCTTGTACCCGGTGCCCTTTACGCACTTCCCGTGGTACTGGTTCACGATCTACCAGCGGCCGCCGGCCTCGGCCTGTGCGGCCGGCGCGGGACCGCTGACGACAAGTCCTGCGGCCATGGTTGACGTGATCGCACAGGCGAAGAGACTTCTCTTAGCGTTCATTATTGCCCCCGTATGCGGTGTTCTTTTGGACGCCGGTCCCGCGGAAGATCCCGCGTAGGAATATTTCTAGTGCTGATGTCAGGGTCCTGTCACCCTACTTGAGGAACTTCTGAGGGTATTCGGAAAGGAGTAGCGGGCGTGGTGGGCATGCGACGGCCGTGAATAGCCGTCGACCGGGGCTTTTTCAACCGTGGTTTCGGCCACGAGGTCGACCGAAAGCCGGGGGCTCGATCTCAAGTCCGCTCTCGCGGCCAGGCCGGTACCTTCATGGTGCCTTGAGGGAATCGTTCTGGCAGGGAATGGCCCGAAGGGGCCGATTTCGCCTGCCGTGATTTCGGGGCGCTGTCCGCAGCCTCTGGGTAATGACAAGCCGTAAGGTGCCCCACCCCGTTCCCCTCGACCCGCACCAGCGCCGGCGTCTCCGACGCGCACCTCTCCGTCGCCTTCCAGCAGCGTGTGCGGAAGCGGCAGCCGGACGGCGGGTTGAGCGGGGAGGGCACGTCTCCGGTCAGGCGGATGCGTGTCCGGGCCGGGACGTCCGATGCCGTCGCCTCCGGTACGGCGGACAGGAGCGCCCGCGTGTACGGGTGCCGCGGATTCACGTACAGGTCGTCGCGGTCGGCCGTCTCGACGATGCGGCCGAGGTACATCACGGCGACGCGCTGCGAGAAGTGGCGGACGATCGCCAGGTCGTGGGCGATGAAGACGAACGCGATGCCCAGGTCCCTCTGCAGGGTCTGGAGGAGGTTCACCACCTGGGCCTGGATCGACACGTCCAGGGCGGAGACCGGCTCGTCCGCCACGATGAGCCTCGGCTGCAGCGCCAACGCCCTTGCCACGCCGATGCGTTGCCGCTGGCCGCCGGAGAACTCGTGCGGGAAACGGTTGTAGTGCTCCGGGTTGAGACCGACGATCTCCAGCAGCTCGCGGGCGCGCCTCTCGCGGCCGCCCGCCGGGTCGATGCCGTTGATCTCCATGGGGCCGGAGACGATCTTCCCGACCGTGTGCCGCGGGTTCAGCGAGGCGTACGGGTCCTGGAAGATCATCTGGATCTCGGAGCGGACCGGGGCGATCTGCTTGCGCGAGGCGTGCGTGATGTCCTGGCCCGCGTACGTGATCCTCCCCGCCGTCGGTTCCAGGAGGCGGGTGATGAGCCGGCCCGTCGTCGACTTGCCGCAGCCGGACTCGCCGACCAGGCCCAGGCTCTCGCCCTCGGCGACGCGGAGGTCGAGCCCGTCCACCGCCTGCACCGCGCCCACCGTGCGGCGGACGGGGAAGCCGCCCCGTACCGGGAAGTGCTTGGTGAGCCCGGTGACGTCCAGGAGGGGCACCGGGTCCGGGTCCGTGCTGCTCATGATCGTGAAATACCTTCTCTCGTAAGTCAGTTGGGCCCGTGCGTCAGTTGGGCTGCGGCGTCGCGTAGTCGACGAAGAACTCCCGGCGCTGCTCGGCGGTGAGGTGGCAGGCCGTGCCGCGGCCGCCGCCGTTGATCTCCAGCGGTGGGCTGTCCGTGGCGCACAGCCCGCCGTGGACCTTCTCCGCGAACGCGCACCGCGGGTGGAAGCGGCAGCCCGACGGCGGGTTGAGCAGTGAGGGCGGCAGGCCGGGGATCGGCGACAGCGGCACGTCGACCGGTCCGTCGAGGCTCGGCATCGAGCCCAGCAGGCCCCAGGTGTACGGGTGTTGGGGTGTCCGCAGCACCTGGTTCCGCGTGCCCCGCTCCACACAGCGGCCGCCGTACATCACCAGCACGTCGTCGGCGATGTTGGCGATGACGCCCAGGTCGTGGGTGATGAAGACGATCGCCGTGCCGAACTCCTGCTGGAGGTCCTTGAGCAGGTCCATGATCTGGGCCTGGACCGTCACGTCGAGCGCGGTCGTCGGCTCGTCGGCGATCAGCAGTTCCGGGTCGCAGACCAGGGCCATGGCGATCATCGCGCGCTGGCGCATACCGCCCGAGAACTGGTGGGGATAGTCGTCCACCCGGAGGCCGGGCTGCGGGATGCCGACCCGCCGGAGCATCTCGACCGACCGCGCCCGGGCCTCGTGCCGGGACGCCCCGGTGTGCTTGCGGTACGTCTCGCCGATCTGTTTGCCGACCGTGTGGAAGGGCGAGAGCGAGGCCAGCGCGTCCTGGAAGATCATGGACATGGTGTTGCCGCGCAGCCGCTCCAGCTCCCGCTCGGTCGCGGTCAGCAGGTCCTTGCCGTCGAGCAGGATCTCGCCGTCCACGTCGGTGTGTTCGCGGTCGTGCAGGCCGAGGATCGCCAGGTTGGTGACGGACTTGCCCGAGCCCGACTCGCCCA
Source organism: Streptomyces sp. ActVer (assembly GCF_027270795.1). Taxonomy (NCBI): domain Bacteria; kingdom Bacillati; phylum Actinomycetota; class Actinomycetes; order Kitasatosporales; family Streptomycetaceae; genus Streptomyces; species Streptomyces sp. ActVer. The sequence goes on along the minus strand of NZ_JAPWHT010000031.1, from coordinate 15,058 downwards.
CGATGCCGAGCGTGCTGCCCTGGGCCAGGTCGAAGGAGAGCCCGTCGACGGCCCTGACGACGCCGTCCTCGGTGGAGAAGGCGACCCGCAGGTCGCGTACGGAGAGGAAGGGGGTGCTCATGAGGTCGTCCTCTCCTAGGCGAGCCGGATCCGCGGGTCGATGAGGGCGTAGACGGCGTCGACGACGATGTTGGCGACGACGATCGCGGCCGCCGCGGTGAGGACGACACCGAGCAGCAGCGGCAGGTCGTTGTCCCGTACGGCCTTGATGGACAGCGCGCCGATGCCGTGCAGTCCGAACGTCTCCTCGGTGATGATCGCGCCGCCGAGGAGATAGCCGATGTCGAGGCCGAGGATCGTGACGATCGGGCCCATGGCGCCCCGCCAGGCGAACCGGAAGAAGACCGTCCGGCGGGACAGGCCCTTGGCGCGGGCCGTGCGTACGTAGTCCTCGCTGAGGCTCTCCACGAGCTGGGAGCGGGTCATCCGTGTGTAGTTGGCCGTGAAGATCAGCGCGAGGACCAGCCACGGCAGCAGCAGCCCCTTGAACCACCCGCCCGGATCCTGGGTGAACCCCGCGCTGTCCTGCGGCCGGGGGAGCAGATGCCACTCGTCGGAGAGGTAGTACATCGCGACCACACCCACGATGTAGATCTGCAGCGACGAGCCGACCAGCGAGGCGGAGGACGCGATCTTGTCCAGCGCCTTGCCCTGCTTGACCGCCGCGATCATGCCCGTACCGACGCCGAAGACCACGAACACCACCGCGCTGCCGATGGAGAGCGAGAGCGTCGTCGGGAAACGGTCGGTGATCAGGCCGAGCACCGGCTCGTGGTTGGTGAACGAGTAGCCGAGGCACGGCGCGGGACAGTGCCCGAGCCCGGTGTAGTCCCGGCCGGCGAACACACCCACGAGCCAGTGCCAGTACTGGACCGGCAGTGGGTCGGAGATCCCGAGGTTGTGCCGGACCAGCGCGAGCGTCTGGGGCGTGCAGAGCTTGCCGCAGGCGGCGCGGGCCGGGTCGCGCGGGGCGACGTAGAAGAGCACGAAGGTGAGGGCGCTGATGATCAGCAGGATCAGCAGCGCGCCGAGCGTCCGACGGACGAGGAAGCGGAACATGGCGAGGCGATTCCCTGGTGGCCGGTGGTCTCAGGCCTTGGCGTAGAGCTTGTAGAGGATGAACGCCGAGAACAGCGGGTCGAACTCGCCCCCGCCCACCTTGTCCCCGTACAGGTAGTAGCGGCGCTGGTACGTCTCGGGGATGATCGGCGCCTCCTTCTCCATGATCTGCCGGTCCAGCGCGGCCCAGGCGGCGTTGGCCTTGGTCGCGTCCGGGATGACGGCGTCCTTCTTGATGGCGGCGTTCACCCAGGGCACGTTCAGCTGGGAGACGTTGTTGGCGCCGTTGGCGATCGTGGTGCCGTCGAAGAGGGGCTGGAGGAGGGTGTAGCCGGTGGGCCAGTCGGGGGACCAGCCGAACCACATGACGTCGAACTGGTTGTCTGTCTGCTGGACCTGGTCGTAGTAGCTGGTCGACTCGACGGGCTTCACGACCGGGTCGAAACCGGCCTCCTTCAGGGCGGCGGCGATGACGACCTTGGTCTTGTCGTACGCGTCGCTCGCGCCCTGCGGATAGGTGTAGACGATCTTCTGGCCGAGCTTTCCGGCCTCCTTCAGCAGGGCCTTCGCCTTCGCCGTGTCGCCCTGCGGCTTGGTCAGCTTGCCGTAGATGTCGAACTTCACCCGGCCCGCGATGTCGGGGGAGAGGACGGTGGTCGCGTACTCGCCCGCGGACGGGCCGCCGTAGATCCGGCGGATCTGCTCCAGCGGCCAGGCGTAGTTGAGCGCCTGGCGCACCTTCACGTCGGTGATCCGCTTGCAGTTGATGGCGTAGTAGTAGAGGCCGGTCAGGAGGCCGTCGACGGTACGGGCCTTGAGGTCCGCCGTGCCGAGCACCTTCTGGATGCGCTCGGCCGGTACTCCGCTGTACGCCATGACCGCGTACTGGTCGTCCCCGGAGTCGGCGATCAGCCGGTCCGTGGCCTGGAGCCCCTCCGGGCCGAACTCGAAGACGAAGGAGTCCGGGTAGGCGTTGCGGATCGGGTCGGTCGCCGGGTCCCAGTGCGTGTTGCGCACCAGCGTCAGGGACTTGTCGACCGAGTGCTGCTTGATCCGGTACGGGCCGCAGGAGACCGGGTCCTTGTCGTACTTCTCCTTGGTGTCGTGCTTCACGGGCACGGCGCCGTAGGAGTGCATCGCCAGCGTCCAGTTGAGGTCCGGGCGTGCCGTCTTCAGATGGAAGGTGATGGTCTTCTTCGCGGTGTCCGTGACGACCGAGCTGAGGTGCTTGCCGCCGTACGGGCCCTTGTAGACCGAGCGGAAGTCGTTCGTGCCGGTCAGCGCGGACTGGAGGTAGGTGGCCCCCTCGGTGGTGAAGCTCGCGAAGCCGCGCTCGATGCCGTGGCGTACGTCCTCCACGGTGAGCTCGCTGCCGTCCTCCCACTTCAGCCCGTCCTTCAGGGTGAAGGTCCAGGTCTTGCCGTCGTCGGACATGGTGCCGGTGTCGGTGGCGAGGTCGCCGACGAGCTTCATGGCACCGCCGGAGGCGATCTTGTAGCCGGTCAGACAGCGGATGTAGAGGTTGCCGACCGTGGAGTTCCACGAGTAGTAGATCCGCTGCGGGTCGAGGTGCGAGAAGTCGTCCGGACCGATCGGATGGATCGTCCCGCCCTTGCGCGCCCCGGTGACCTCGGGGGCGGGGCCCTTGGAGTCGTCCGCCGTGCCGATGCTGACCGCGGAGTACTTGGCGGTGCTCGTGGAGCCGCCGCCTCCCGTGCCGCCACCGCCTCCGCCGCTGCTGCAGGCCGAGAGAACCATGGAGCCGCCGGCCGCGACGGAGGTGGCGATGACAAAGTTTCTGCGCGAAATAGACATGCGTGTCCTGCCTGATCAGGGAGAAAGGAGAAGCGGGGAGTGCAGTGCCCCTTTTGGGGCGCGGGGAACTGCGCGATCAGCCACAACGAACCCGCGGATTCGTGACGGCGACCGGCGGAGCTATCGGCGGCGGGTCTTCGGATCCAGCGCATCCCGGACGGAGTCACCGAGCAGGTTGAAGGCGATCACGAAGATCACCATCGTCAGGCCGGGGAAGAGCATGTAAGTGATGTCGTTCTGATAGACCTGCGCCCCGCGCTGGATCATCACGCCCCAGTCGGGGGTGGGATCGCTGAGCCCCACCCCGAGAAAGGCGAGCGCCGCCTCCGTGGTGACGTACATCGGCAGCGCGAGGGTCGCCTGGATGAGGATCGGGGTCCACAGGTTCGGCAGCAGCTCCTTGAAGATGATCCGGGCCGGCGACGCCCCGGTCACCTTGGACGCCTCCACGAACTCCCGCTCGCGCAGGGCCAGTACCTCGCCGCGCAGCAGCCGGGCGATCGGCGCCCAGCCGAACGCGGTCATCACCGAGATCAGGCTGACCACCGTGAGCCAGGTCGGGGTGGCGTCCTCCGGCGAGACGAGGATCGAGATCATCACGGGCCAGAAGGCGATGAAGAAGAGCGTGGAGGGGAAGGCCAGCAGGATGTCGATGACCCGGCCGACCAGGTAGTCGGTCCGGCCGCCGAGATAGCCGGCCGTGAGCCCGACGACGATGCCCAGGAAGGTGACCAGCAGGGTCGTCACCGTGGCGATCAGCAGCGAGTTGCGGATGCCGTAGAGCAGCAGCGTGAAGACGTCCCGCCCGAGCTGCGGTTCGACGCCGAACCAGAAGTCGCCGCTGATGCCGCCGTTGGGCCGGACGGGGAAACCGAAGTCGTTGAGCAGACCCGCCGTGTTCTGGCCGTAGGTCGTGTACGGATCCTTGCCGTACAGCTTGGCGATCAGCGGGGCGCCGACTCCGGCGACGAAGAAGACCAGCACCACGTAGGCCGAGACCACGCCCGTGCGGTCGCGCTTGAAGCGCAGCCAGGCGAGCCGGCCGGGGGAGCGGCTGTCACCGCCTCGGGGCGGGGTCTTCGGCGCCGTGGGTACGGCGTCTTCGGCCACCACCATGGGTGCGGTGGTGGCAGAGGGTGTAGGCGAGGTCATGGTGCTCCTGGCCCGAACTGTCGAGGGGTCTGCACGACGCGACCCATGGGCTGAGCGGCCACTGCAAGTCCGGTGCGGTCCGGCAGCGCCCCGAAGGGGCGCGGGGAACTGCGCGATCAGCCACGGCCCACCCGCAGGTGGCGTACCGGACTTCCAGCGGAGCGCTCAGCGCGACCATTTCAACGCCATTCAGGCAGCGTCAATGAAACGTTGACGGCTTTGATCTGGTCTTTTGCCGCTTGACCCGAGCCTGGCCGCCCGCTTGGTGTGGCTTGGTACTGCCATGACCAAAGCGAGGTTCGATATGCGGCTCGCCGTGTTTCGGCATACGTGCATTCGGAGGGTGTTCCCACCCGTAAGAGTGGGATGAATGGGCGTCACGTCCTTTATGCCCCGATATTGGGCGCTGAAGGCACAGCGCTCCCGCGCCGGAGCCGCAGCGCACGGAAAGTGCACTGAAAGCGCACTGAAAGCGCACTGAAGAGGAGGCACTCCATGCGTGGAGCCACGCACGCCAGATGGGCCGCATGCGCGGCGGCGGTAGCTCTCGCCGCGACGGCCTGCGGGGACGACGGGGGCGGCGACAGCGGCGGCGGCGACGGCTCCGGGATCGTGAGTTCCTCTTGGGGTGACCCGCAGAACCCCCTGGAGCCGGCCAACACCAACGAGGTACAGGGCGGCAAGGTCCTCGACATGCTCTTCCGCGGTCTCAAGCGCTACGACGCCAAGACCGGCAAGGCGAACGACATGCTCGCCGAGAAGATCGAGACCTCGGACTCGCAGAACTTCACCGTCACCGTCAAGACCGGCTGGAAGTTCAGCAACGGCGAGGCCGTCGACGCCAAGTCGTTCGTGGACGCCTGGAACTACGGCGCCAGCCTCAAGAACAACCAGAAGAACGCGTACTTCTTCGGGTACATCGACGGCTACGACAAGACGCACCCGGAGGACGGCAGCAAGCAGACGGCCGACACCCTCTCCGGCCTCAAGGTCACCGGGCCCAACACCTTCACGGTCAAGCTCAACCAGAAGTTCTCGACCTTCCCCGACACCCTGGGCTACGCGGCCTTCTCGCCGCTGCCGCAGGCGTTCTTCGACGACCACGCGGCCTGGCTGAGCAATCCGGTCGGCAACGGCCCGTACACCATCGACTCGTACGCCAAGGGCTCGGTGATGAAGATGCGCGAGTGGGTGCAGTACCCGGGCGAGGACAAGGCGCAGAACGGCGGCGTCGACCTCAAGGTCTACACCGACAACAACACCGCCTACACGGACCTGATGGCCGGCAACCTCGACCTCGTCGACGACGTGCCCGCCTCCCAGCTCAAGAACGCCAAGAGCGACCTCGGCGACCGGTACATCAACACGCCCGCCGGCATCATCCAGACCCTCGCCTTCCCGTTCTACGACAAGGCCTGGGACAAGGACGGCATGGAGAAGGTCCGCACGGGCCTGTCCCGGGCCATCGACCGCGATCAGATCACCGAGACCATCTTCCAGAAGACGCGCACGCCCGCCAGCGACTGGACCTCGCCCGTCCTCGGCGAGGCCGGGGGCTTCAAGGAGGGGCTGTGCGGTGACGCCTGCGAGTACGACCCCGAAGAGGCCAAGAAGCTGATCGAGGAGGGCGGCGGGCTGCCCGGCGGCCAGATCAAGATCTCGTACAACGCGGACACCGGCTCCCACAAGGAGTGGGTGGACGCCGTCTGCAACTCCGTCAACAACGCGCTGGACAACGACAAGGCCTGCGTCGGCAACCCGATCGGCACCTTCGCCGACTTCCGCAACCAGATCACCCAGTCCAAGATGTCGGGCCCCTTCCGGGCCGGCTGGCAGATGGACTACCCGCTGATCCAGAACTTCCTGCAGCCGCTGTACTACACCAACGCCTCGTCCAACGACGGCAAGTGGACCAACGCCGAGTTCGACAAGCTCGTGAACGAGGCCAACGCGGAGACCGACCAGGCCAAGGCCGTCGACCTCTTCCAGCAGGCCGAGGAGGTCCTGCGGGACGACATGGGCGCCATCCCGCTCTGGTACCAGAACGGCAGCGCCGGCTACTCGGAGCGGCTCTCCAACGTGGCGCTCAACCAGTTCAGCGTCCCCGTCTACAACGAGATCAAGGTCAGCTGAGCCGCGGGGGCACCCGTCGACACACGGGTGCCCCCGCCTACCTCCGGAGCCCTCATGGGACGGTATGTGATCCGGCGTCTGCTGCAGATGATCCCGGTCTTCTTCGGCGCCACCCTGTTGATCTTCCTGATGGTGAACGTGATGGGCGACCCCATCGCGGGCCTGTGCGGCGACCGGCAGTGCGACCCCGCCACGGCCACCCAGCTGCGCAAGGAGTTCGGCCTCGACAAGCCCCTGTGGCAGCAATACGTGACGTACATGGGCAACGTCTTCACCGGCGACTTCGGCACCGCGTTCAACGGTCAGGAGGTCACCGAGCTGATGGCGAGCGCCTTCCCGGTCACCATCCGGCTCACGATCGTGGCGATCCTCTTCGAGATCGTCATCGGCATCACATTCGGCGTCGTCACCGGACTGCGCCGCGGCCGTCCCGTCGACACCGGCGTCCTGCTGGCCACCCTCGTCGTCATCTCCGTACCGACCTTCGTCACCGGTCTGCTGCTCCAGCTGCTGCTGGGCGTCGAATGGGGCTGGATCAGTCCGTCCGTCTCCCCGGAGGCCCCCTTCGACGAGCTGATCGTGCCGGGCCTGGTGCTCGCGTCCGTCTCCCTCGCGTACGTGACCCGGCTGACCCGCACCTCCATCGCGGAGAACCGGCGCGCCGACTACGTCCGTACGGCCGTCGCCAAGGGGCTGCCCCGGCGGCGGGTCATCACCCGGCATCTGCTGCGCAACTCGCTGATCCCGGTGGTCACCTTCATCGGCACCGACATCGGCGCGCTGATGGGCGGCGCGATCGTCACCGAGCGCATCTTCAACATCCACGGCGTCGGCTTCCAGCTCTACCAGGGCATCCTGCGCCAGAACACCCAGACCGTCGTCGGCTTCGTGACAGTCCTGGTCCTCGTCTTCCTGGTGGCCAACCTGCTGGTCGACCTCCTGTACGCCGTACTCGACCCGAGGATCCGCTATGCCTGAACCGATGCCGCGGGAACCTCACCTGTCGGGCGGCGGGCGTGCCCCGGAGGACGGCGCCATCGCCGCCACGGGCATGGGCGGCGCCATGGACCTGGCCACGGCGGAAGGCGAGACCCTGGAGAAGACTCCGGGCGGGCCGGACGGCACGGGCCCCTCCGAGAAGCCGCGCTCCCTCTGGTCCGACGCCTGGCGCGACCTGCGCCGCAACCCCGTCTTCATCATCTCGGCGCTCATCATCCTGTTCCTGGTCTTCATCTCCCTGTGGCCGGGGGTGATCGCCACCCAGAACCCGCTCAAGTGCGACCTCGCCAAGGCCCAGGAGGGCTCCCAGCCGGGACACCCCTTCGGCTTCAACGGCCAGGGCTGCGACGTCTACACCCGCACGGTGTACGGGGCCCGGGTCTCCGTCACCGTCGGCGTGTGCGCCACGCTCGGGGTCGCGATCCTCGGCTCGGTGCTCGGCGGGCTCGCCGGGTTCTTCGGCGGGTCGGGGGACGCGGTCCTGTCCCGGATCACCGACATCTTCTTCGCGATCCCCGTCGTCCTCGGCGGTCTGGTGCTGCTGTCCGTCGTCACCAGCTCCACGGTCTGGCCGGTGATCGGGTTCATGGTGCTGCTGGGCTGGCCGCAGATCTCCCGTATCGCCCGGGGATCCGTCATCACCACCAAGCAGAACGACTACGTCCAGGCGGCCCGGGCGCTCGGCGCCTCCAACTCCCGGATGATGCTGCGGCACATCACGCCCAACGCCATCGCCCCGGTCATCGTCGTGGCGACCATCGCGCTCGGTACGTACATCTCGCTGGAGGCGACCCTCTCGTACCTCGGCGTCGGGCTGAAGCCGCCCACCGTGAGCTGGGGCATCGACATCTCCTCGGCGTCCCAGTACATCCGCACGGCGCCGCACGCGCTCCTGTGGCCGGCCGGGGCCCTCGCCGTCACCGTCCTCGCGTTCATCATGCTCGGCGACGCGGTGCGCGACGCCCTCGACCCGAAGCTGAGGTGACCGCCGTGCTGCTCGAAGTGCGCGATCTGCACGTGGAGTTCAGGACCAGGGACGGGGTGGCCAAGGCCGTCAACGGCGTCTCCTACAGCGTGGACGAGGGCGAGACGCTCGCCGTGCTCGGCGAGTCCGGCTCCGGAAAGTCCGTGACCGCCCAGGCGATCATGGGCATCCTCGACACACCGCCCGGGAAGATCACCGCGGGCGAGATCCTCTTCCAGGGCGAGGACCTCCTGAAGTTCAAGGAGGAGGAGCGGCGCAAGGTCCGCGGCGCCCGGATGGCGATGATCTTCCAGGACGCGCTGTCGTCCCTGAACCCGGTGCTCAGCGTCGGCGCCCAGCTCGGCGAGATGTTCACCGTCCACCAGGGCATGTCCAGGAAGGCCGCCAAGGCCAAGGCGATCGAGCTGATGGAGCGGGTGCGCATCCCGGCCGCGGCCGCCCGCGTCGGCGACTACCCGCATCAGTTCTCCGGCGGAATGCGCCAGCGCATCATGATCGCCATGGCGCTGGCCCTCGAACCGGACCTGATCATCGCCGACGAACCCACCACGGCCCTCGACGTCACCGTCCAGGCCCAGGTCATGGACCTCCTCGCCGAGCTGCAGCGCGAGCTCAACATGGGGCTCATCCTCATCACCCACGACCTCGGCGTGGTGGCCGACGTCGCCGACCGGATCGCCGTGATGTACGCGGGCCGGATCGTCGAGTCCGCCCCGGTCCACGACATCTACAAGGCCCCCGCGCACCCGTACACCAAGGGCCTCCTGGAGTCGATCCCGCGGCTCGACCAGAAGGGCAAGGAGCTGTACGCCATCAAGGGCCTGCCGCCGAACCTCATGCACATCCCGCCCGGCTGCGCCTTCAACCCGCGCTGCCCACTGGCCCAGGACGTCTGCCGGACCGACGTACCGCCGCTGTACGAGGTGACCGAGGCGGGCACGGACCGCGCGAGCGCCTGCCACTTCTGGAGGGAGTGCCTCCATGGCTGAGCCGATCCTCCAGGTGCGGGGCCTGGTCAAGCACTACCCGCTCACCCAGGGCATCGTCTTCAGGAAGCAGATCGGCGCGGTGAAGGCCGTCGACGGCGTCGACTTCGAGCTCGCCGCGGGCGAGACCCTCGGCATCGTCGGCGAGTCCGGCTGCGGCAAGTCCACGGTCGCCAAGATGCTGGTCAACCTGGAGAAGCCGACGGCCGGCGAGATCGCGTACAAGGGCGAGGACGTCACCAGGCTCTCCGGCCGCGCCCTGAAGGCCGTCCGCCGCAACATCCAGATGGTCTTCCAGGACCCGTACACCTCGCTCAACCCGCGCATGACCGTCGGCGACATCATCGGGGAGCCGTACGAGATCCACCCCGAGGTCGCGCCGAAGGGGGACCGGCGCCGGAAGGTCCAGGACCTGCTGGACGTGGTCGGGCTCAACCCGGAGTACATCAACCGCTATCCGCACCAGTTCTCCGGCGGCCAGCGCCAGCGCATCGGCATCGCGCGCGGACTGGCCCTGCGCCCCGAGATCATCGTCGCGGACGAGCCGGTGTCCGCCCTCGACGTGTCGGTGCAGGCCCAGGTCATCAACCTGATGGACCGGCTCCAGACCGAGTTCGACCTGTCGTACGTGTTCATCGCGCACGACCTCTCGATCGTGCGGCACATCTCCGACCGGGTCGGGGTGATGTACCTCGGGCGGATCGTGGAGATCGGCAGGGACGCCGAGATCTACGACCACCCGACGCATCCCTATACACAGGCCCTGCTGTCCGCCGTGCCCGTCCCGGACCCCGAGGCCCGCGAGCACCGGGAGCGGATCATCCTCTTCGGCGACGTGCCGTCACCGGCGAACATCCCCTCCGGCTGCCGCTTCCGCACCCGCTGCTGGAAGGCCCAGGAGCGCTGCGCCCTGGAGGTGCCGCTGCTCGCGGTGCCCGCGGAGTTCCGGCACGAGGCCGCCGGTCCCGCGGCCCACGACTCGGCGTGCCACTTCGCGGAGGAGAAGCAGGTGGTCCCACCGGAGGAGCCGACGGACGAGAGCCCTGACGAGCCCGCGGACGACGCGAAATAGCATGACAAATGCGCATCAACTTCGTTAACACGCAGGCAACTTCACCGACCCGATACCGATATACGGACGCGTCAGTCTGAACAGCGTACGGCCGTGCGGGTGCCGTAGACCGGCCGGGGCGCGCCATGTCTCCCCGGCCGGTCGCATCTCTGCACCAGTCCCTACACCAGGTTGAGGGACCGCTTCAGGAAGTCCACCTGGAGCAGCAGCAGATTCTCCGCGACCTGCTCCTGCGGGGTCATGTGCGTGACCCCCGACAGCGGCAGCACCTCGTGCGGACGGCCCGCGGCCAGCAGCGCGGAGGACAGCCGCAGCGAGTGCGCGACCACCACGTTGTCGTCGGCGAGACCGTGCACGATCATCATCGGCCGGGCCGGTTCGGCCGCCCCCACCAGGCCGTCGTCGTCGATCAGCGAGTTCGCCGCGTACACCTCCGGCCGGGTGTTGGGATCGCCCAGATACCGCTCGGTGTAGTGGGTGTCGTACAGCCGCTGGTCCGTCACCGGCGCGCCCACCACGCCCGCGTGGAAGACGTCCGGGCGGCGCAGCACCGCGAGCCCCGCGAGATAGCCGCCGAACGACCAGCCGCGGATCGCCACCCGGTCCAGGTCCAGCGGGAAGCGTTCGGCGAGCGCCCGGAGCGCGTGGATCTGGTCGTCGAGGACGACCGCCGCGAGATCGTCCTTGATCGACTTCTCCCAGGCCGGCGAGCGGCCCGGCATGCCCCGCCCGTCCGCGACGATCACGGCGAACCCCTGGTCGGCGAACCACTGCGAGGTCAGATACGGGTTGTGCGCGGCCAGCACACGCTGCCCGTGCGGTCCGCCGTACGGGTCCATCAGCACCGGCAGCGGACCGTCGGTGTAGTCCGTGGGGAGCAGAACGGCGCACGGCACACGGCGCTCGCCCGCCTCCGTGAGCGTCACGCGCGGGCTCAGTCCGGGGTGTTCGGCGTACGAGGTCACGGTCGCCGCGGACTTGCCGTCGCGCAGCACCTGCACCTGGGCGCCCGGCCGGTCGGGCACGGCCGACACGAGCACGGTCACACCGCCCGCGCGGACCGCCGAGTGGACGCCGGGTTCCTGCGAAATCCGTTCCACGCCGAGGTCGTTGACCCGGTAGACGTGCACCTCACCGGTCTCCGGGACGGCCGCCGCCTCGCCGGCCGACGCCGAGACCAGCACGTCGTCGTCCGACACGTCCAACACCGCTCGCACCTGCAACTGCGGTCCCGTCAGGGGGCGTTCACCCACGGCGAGCACGCGCGCCCCGCCCTCGTCGGCGATCCGCACGAGCTGTCCGCTCGGGCTCCAGCTCGGCAGCCCGGGGAAAAGATCAAGCCATTGTGGATCTTCGTCCGCGTGCACCATCCGGGTCGCCCCGGTGTCCGGGTCGACGGCCAGATAGAGCTGGCTCTTCTGGTCGCGCGCCTGGACGAGCAGCAGCGGAGCTCCGGCCGCCGACCAGTGCACCCGCGCCAGATAGGGGTAGCGCGCCCGGTCCCACGCGACCTCCGTGCGCGCCCCTTCGATTCCGATCACGAAGAGCCGCACCTCCGCGTTGTCCGTCCCGGCCGCCGGATAGGCGACCTGCTGCGGATCCCGCCCGGGATGCGCCGGATCGGAGATCCACCAGCGGCGTACGGGGGCGTCGTCGGCCCGTGCGACCAGCAGCCGGTCCGACTCCGGCGACCACCAGAAACCGCGCGAACGGCCCATCTCCTCGGCCGCGATGAACTCGGCGAGACCGTAGGTGACCGTGCCGGACTCCGGCGCCACGAGCGCCCTGTCGTCCTCACCCTCGGCGCCGACGACCCTCAGGGCGCCCCCGGAGACGTACGCGACGAGCCGTCCGTCGGGGGACGGGCGGGGGTCCAGCACCGGCCCGGGAACCCGCAGTTCACGTGCCGTGCCCGCCCGCAGCTCCGCGGTGAACAGCCGCCCCGACAGGGCGAAGGACGCCAGCTCCACGGCCGCGTCGGTGGCATAGCCGACGATGCCCGCCCCGCCCTCGCGGCTGCGCTCGCGCCGGGCCCGCTCGGCGGCCGACAGCCGCTCCGAGGAGCCTCCTAGCAGCGCCCCCGGATCCGCGGCGGGACGTTCCTCGCCGTCCGCCACGTCGAGAACCCACAGCTGGTTCGCCCGGTCCGTACCGGACGAGGACCGCAGGTACACGACACGGGAACCGTCGGGCGCCACGGTGAACGCACGGGGCGCGCCGAGCGTGAAGCGCAGGGTGCGCGCCTGCCGGCGCGGAAAGGAGAGAGGCTCGGTCGTCATGCTCCGACCATATTGGCCATGCGCCCCCTTGTGCGGCCGTGCGCCGATCAATGCGCACGTACGAATAGTTATGATCACTACTGCTGCGTGGGTATCAACCTGCTGGCCGTTGTACGGATTTACTGCCCCCATCATCCGACCCCCCGCGTCCCTGGGATCCTTGGAGGTGAGCCGCCGTGGCACTCTCGATTTCGGCGGTGGTGCTGCTGGCGATCATCGTCTTCATCCTGATCAAGAAATCAGGGCTGAAGGCGCCTCACGCCATCGTCTGTGTCCTGTTCGGCTTCTATCTCGCCAGCTCGACGATGGCGCCGACGATCAGCGATCTGACCACGAACATCGCGGGCATGATCGGAGACATCAAGTTCTGACCCACACCTCGTAGGGTCCTGCCCCACGCCTCGTAGGGTGGGGTCCATGACGGAACTGCCCTCCCGGCGTCTTCTCCTGGTGCACGCGCACCCGGACGACGAGGCGATCAACAACGGCACGACCATGGCCAGGTACGCGGCCGAGGGCGCCCACGTCACGCTCGTGACCTGCACCCTTGGCCAGCGGGGCGAGGTCATCCCGCCCGGCCTCGCCCACCTGTCGGGCGAGGCCCTCGGCGATCACCGCCGGGCCGAGCTCGCCGCGGCGATGCGCGAGCTCGGGGTGAGCGACTTCCGCTCCCTCGGCGGCCCCGGCCGCTACCACGACTCCGGGATGATGGGCCTGCCCGACAACGACGACCCGCGCTGCTTCTGGCAGTCGGACGTCGACGAGGCGGCCACGGATCTCGTCCGCGTGATCCGCGAGGTGCGCCCCCAGGTGCTCGTGACGTACGACACGAACGGCGGCTACGGCCACCCGGACCACATCCAGGCCCACCGCGTCGCCATGCGCGCCGCCGACCTGGCCGCGGAGCCCGGCTTCGGTCCGGAGCTCGGCGAACCGTGGACGATCGCAAAGATCTACTGGAACCGCGTACCGCGCCCGGTCGCCGAGGAGGGCTTCGCCCGCCTCAAGGACGTGCTCGACGAACTGCCGTTCCCCGCCTCCGCGGCCGTCGACGACGTGCCGGGCGTGGTGGACGACTCCCTGATCACCACCGAGATCGACGGCACCCCCTTCGCCGCGGCCAAGGCCGCCGCGATGCGGGCGCACGCCACCCAGATCGAGGTCGTCGAGCCGTGGTTCGCGCTCTCCAACCAGCTCGCGCAGCCGCTGTTCGTCGTGGAGTACTACGAGTTGGCGCGCGGCGAGCGCGAAGGACCGGCGCGGGAGACGGACCTGTTCGCCGGGACGGTCGAAAAGGATGAGGGTGTCCGATGAGTCGTCTTGGATGTCCGACACGTAATGAAGTGAGTGGCTGATGAGTACGGCGAACAGGCCGGGTGCGGGCAGCATGCTCGCCGAGCCCCCGCGAGCGCCCTCGGCCGGACGGATCCTCGTCCACCTGGGGCTCTTCGTGCTGGGTGCCGTGGTCGGGGCGGCCGGCGGACTGGTCCAGTCGGGCCTGTTCCCGGGCGGGCTGCTGCTCGCGCTGGCCGGCGCGGCGGGGCTCTTCGTCGGCGGGGGACGGGCGACCGGTGGCCGGGGCGGGGCCGTCGCACCCGCCGCCGGCTGGATGATCGCCGTCGTCCTGCTCACCGCGAGCAGGCCGGAGGGAGACTTCCTTTTCGCCGCGGGAGCGGGCTCCTACCTCTTCCTGCTCGGCGGAATGGCCGTGGCTGTGATGTGCGCCACCCTTGGCCCGGGGCGGCAACCAGGTGGGCCTGCCGCCCGACTTGGCAAGTGACGTACCACTTCGCCACAGTGCGCAGGTGCAAGTCCGGTGTGGGTTTCCCCTACGGCCGCAGGATGCAGGCGACAAGTGGCCAGTATGGTGGTGCGCGCCGCCGAGCCGCCCGAATCGAGGTCGAGTACACGGGCGGTGGAGCCAACCAGGAGAACCTGCCTTGAGTCGTGAAACTGACAGTTCGTCCTCCGGGCCCAACGGGCGCGGCGGAACCGCATACCCGTCGGGGACTCCGCCGTACGGAACGCCCAAGGCTTCCGACGGCGCCGCCGACAATGGGCGTTCCGCCGGTGACCGGCCGGAGCAGCCCAAGACCGAGACCACGCTGACGACGCGGATCCGCATCAACATCCCCGGATCGCGGCCCATTCCGCCGGTCGTCGTGCGCACGCCCGTCGGAGGCGGTGAGACCTCCGACAGCACGAGTGTGCCCACACAGGCCCCTGTCGACACCGGGCCGAGCACCGGCGTGGGCGGGCCCGTGGACTCCGACACCGGATCCCACCCCATGCCCACGGCCTCCGCCGAGGACAAGACCAGCGACTGGTTCGCGCCACGCAAGTCCGGTGCGCCCAAGGGCGGTCCGGGCGGTGGCGGCACCAACGGAGCCGGGGCGCCCGGCGCTTCGGGTGCGCCTGGCCCCGGTACGGGCGCCGGAGCGGGTGTTGGCACCTCCGGTGCACCCGGTGCGCGGCCCTCCGGTTCAGGTGCGCCCAAGGGCGCCGGTGCCGGCGGTGC
>NZ_JAPWHT010000319.1:0-12030 GCF_027270795.1 Streptomyces sp. ActVer | reverse complement strand
CCCCGCGGGGCGGCAGCACCCCGGCCCACGGCGGGCCCGTGACGGCGGCGGGCACGGCCGCGATGGCCGCCGACTCGTCGAGGGACTCCAGGAGTTCACCGGCCGAGACGGTCACGTCGAGCGAGAGGTCCAGCCCGTTCTCGTACGGCTTGTCGAGCCGTGCCGTACGGATCGCGAGCACCTCGAACGACGGTGGCCGGCCGAACACCGCGAGCGTCGTCCCCGACGCCTGCAGCCGCACCGCGGCCGCGCGGTCGTAGTGGATCAGTCGGGCCAGGAAGGCGGCGAGATCCGCCGCCTCCCCCTCGTCGGCGAGGTGCAGGGCCGTCATGCCGCGACGGCCCCCGCAGGGTCGTCCTCGTCGTCCGCGTACTCCGCGAGGAACTCCCGCTCCTCGGCGGTGAGGCGACGCGGACGCTGCGCCTCGAAGTCGAACGGCACTATGACCGTCCGGGCCCGGACGTACACCTGCTCCGGGTCCTTGACCTCGTACGCGACGGTGAACGACGCCGCCCTTATCTGCGTGACCCACAGCTCGATGTCCACCGGTGTGTGCCGGTGGACCAACTGCTGCTTGTAGTCGATCTCATGGCGTGCCACCACGGACCCCTGCTGGAAATCCTTGTCCGGGCGGAACAGGAAGTCGATACGCGCCTCCTCCAGATAGCGGAGGAAGACCACGTTGTTGATGTGGCCGTACGCGTCCATGTCCGCCCAGCGCAGCGGGCAGCGGTAGATGTGCCGCAAGAGATCAGCCCCGGGTCAGCTTCTTGTAGGTGGCGCGGTGCGGACGCGCGGCGTCCGGTCCGAGCCGCTCCACCTTGTTCTTCTCGTACGACTCGAAGTTGCCCTCGAACCAGTACCACTTCGACTCGCCCTCGTAGGCGAGGATGTGCGTCGCGACCCGGTCCAGGAACCAGCGGTCGTGAGAGATGACCACGGCCGCACCCGGGAACTCCAGGAGCGCGTTCTCCAGCGACGACAGGGTCTCGACGTCCAGGTCGTTGGTGGGCTCGTCGAGGAGCAGCAGGTTGCCGCCCTCCTTGAGGGTGAGAGCCAGGTTCAGACGGTTGCGCTCACCACCGGAGAGGACACCGGCGGGCTTCTGCTGGTCCGGGCCCTTGAAGCCGAAGGCGGACACATAGGCCCGCGACGGCATCTCGACCTGACCGACGTTGATGTAGTCGAGCTCGTCGGAGACGACGGCCCACAGCGACTTCTTCGGGTCGATGTTGGCGCGGCTCTGGTCGACGTAACTGATCTTGACCGTGTCGCCGACCTTGATCGCGCCGGAGTCCGGGGTCTCAAGGCCCTGGATCATCTTGAAGAGCGTGGTCTTGCCGGCGCCGTTGGGACCGATGACCCCGACGATCCCGTTGCGCGGCAGCGTGAAGCTCAGGTCGTCGATGAGGACCTTGTCGCCGAACGCCTTGGAAAGGTTCTGGACCTCGACGACGATGGACCCCAGACGCGGGCCCGGCGGGATCTGGATCTCCTCGAAGTCCAGCTTCCGCATCTTGTCGGCCTCGGCTGCCATCTCCTCGTAACGGGCGAGGCGCGCCTTGGACTTGGTCTGACGGCCCTTGGCGTTGGACCGCACCCACTCCAGCTCTTCCCTGAGCCGCTTCTGACGCTTCTCGTCCTTGCGGCCCTCGACCTTGAGGCGGGTGGACTTCTTGTCGAGGTACGTGGAGTAGTTGCCCTCGTAGGGAATCGCGCGGCCGCGGTCCAGTTCGAGGATCCACTCGGCGACGTTGTTCAGGAAGTACCGGTCGTGCGTGACGGCGACGACGGCGCCCGCGTACTTCGAGAGGTGCTGCTCAAGCCAGTTCACCGACTCGGCGTCGAGATGGTTGGTGGGCTCGTCGAGGAGGAGCAGGTCCGGGGCCTCGATCAGCAGCTTGCAGAGCGCGACGCGGCGCTTCTCACCACCGGAGAGGTTGGTGACCGGCCAGTCGCCGGGCGGGCAGCCCAGCGCGTCCATGGCCTGCTCCAGCTGCGCGTCGAGGTCCCAGGCGTTGGCGTGATCCAGATCCTCCTGGAGCTTGCCCATCTCGTCCATCAGCGCTTCGGAGTAGTCGGTCGCCATCAGCTCGGCGACCTCGTTGAAGCGCTTGAGCTTGCCCATGAGCTCGGCGGCACCGTCCTGGACGTTCTCCAGGACCGTCTTGCTCTCGTCAAGCTCCGGCTCCTGCATGAGGATGCCGACGCTGAAACCGGGCGACAGGAACGCGTCACCGTTCGACGGCTGCTCAAGGCCCGCCATGATCTTGAGAACGGTGGACTTACCGGCACCGTTCGGCCCGACCACACCGATCTTGGCACCTGGCAGGAAGTTCAGGGTGACGTCATCAAGAATCACCTTGTCGCCGTGCGCCTTGCGCGTCTTGCGCATGGTGTAAATGAACTCAGCCAAGAGAAACCGTCCGGACGCTTGAAATCGGCAGTGGGCAGATACACCCCATCTTGCCGTACCGCCACCCCTCGAAGGAAACCCGTTTGGGCTGGAGGCCAGTAGCCGGACACCACCGGCCACTCCCGTAACCGCAGCGCCACTTACCGTCACCATCCATCGCCGCGGGCCGGGGCCGCATGCGCACGGGGGCCGGACAGGGACGGGGCCGACGCCGTTCAACGAGTCAGCGAGCGGCTACCCACTGTCCAGTTGTCAAGGAGCTGTCTTCGTGCCGTCTTCCTCGTTGGTTCAGCCCTGCTCGGGGGTTCAGTCCTGCTCGGGGGTCTTCTTCTTGCGGACGAAGAGCACCGCCGCGCCGCCGACCACGACCAGGCCGATCGCGATCCCGGCTATCACCGGGGTGGAGCTGGAGGCGCCGGTCTCGGCGAGGTCGACCGTGGTGGCGGAGGTGCCGCCCACCGTGGCCGGGCTGGGGGCGTTCAGCGTCTGGGTCGTCTCACCGGCCGTGCTGCTCTGCGTCCGGCAGTCGAGTACGCCCTTGAACCGCTTCTCGTAGCCGTTCGGACCCTTGATCGTGAAGTCGTACGCCTGGTCCTCCTGCAGCGGGATCGTCACGGTCTGCGACTCGCCTGCCGCGATGGTGTGCTCGACACCCATCAGCTCGAAGGTGAACGCCTCGTCGCCCTCGTTGGCCGCCGTGACGTCCACGCCGCCCTTGGCGCAGTTCTTCTCGGCCGACAGCGCGGGTATCGCGCCGCTCTTCGCCCAGTTCGCGGTGGCCGTCGCCGAGACCGTCGACTCGCTGGAGCCGGCGAGGATCTGGGTCTGGCTCCTGGTCTCGGAGGCGAAGGCCCGGCCGACCGGGACGGTGGTCGAGGCCTGCACCGTCAGCGCGGCCGAACCGTCCGCGGTGTCCTCGGGGACGTCGAAGAACAACTGGCCGCCGTCGGCCGCGGACGTGATCTCCCGGCCGTCCTTGTCGACGACGAGCACTCCGCTGGTCGCGTCGGCGGGCGGCGTGACCGTCACGCTGTCCGCGTTGGTGTGCACGGTGACCGGGCCGAGCAGCTCACCGGCGTGCCCGGAGACCGCGGGCGGGTCCAGGGTCAGCGAGGCCTCGGGCTCCGCGAGGTTGCGCGCGTTGCGCTGCAGATAGTCGGCGAGCTTCTCCGCCTGCGGATCGACGGCGTCCACGTCGGCCCCGTCCGAGTACCGCCAGATCGCGACCTGCGTGCCGGCCGCCGCGTCCTGCTCGGTGAGCCCGCTCGCGCCCGCCTTGGCGGCCAGCGCGGCGAGGTCGTTCACCTGCGGGTAGGAGTTCTGCAGGATCCAGCGGATGCGGCCCGCGTCGGGGTTGCCGTTCAGGGACGTACCGCTCCAGGGCGTCTCCTGGTACTTGGCGTCCATCTGCGTCGGGTTGCGCAGGTCGACGCAGTAGGTCTGCAGCGTGCCGCCGTTGTCGACGGACATCTCGAACAGCCCCGCGGGCACCTGCTTGTCCTCGCCGTTCTCGTGGATCACGGCGGTCCCGGACGTCTTCAGCTCACCTATGGTGGCGGTCGCGCCGCCACGGCTCAGGGGGAGTTCGTCGGCGGCAGCCGTGCCCGCGGCCGTCAGAGCGCTCACGGCAGCGAGTCCGGACACCAGCGCCGCCGCGGCGAGCCGGGCGGCGCCCCGCCCGCGCACGGACGACGCAGAGAACGAAGAAAGCACAGAATTCCCCTTCGAGCAGGACCCGTTGACGTGGGGGGTTACGGTCCCACCAGCAGAATCAGAAGCCCCGAGAGCTATGCCCGGCATCCTAAGGACGGGGCGCACCTCTCTCCCCGGTCATGACATCGGACAAGCGATCCGACTCGGAATCGTTATCGCCGAGATGAGGCGTGAGCTGGGCTTATCGACAAATCCATGGGGACCGTTCGGAATAGATTCGCCGATAAGCCGCACTTCGGTCGGACGGTGAATCCAGCACCTGGTGTGGACCTGATGTCACGTCACCAGAGCCGGTTCCTGATGCTGTTCAGCGGTCTCGGCCGCCTGAGCCGTCGGCTCCGTCTCCCAGTTGGGCTCCGGCCTGGCCGGCGTCTCCGACGGCGTCTCCCCCTTGTGGGCCCGCCGGAACGCCGCGGTACCGCACGCCAGATCGTGGCCGATCGCCGTGGCCTCGATGTCCGCGCCCGTCCGCGACTGCCCGTCGCGCTGCTCGGTGCGGATCTTCAGCCTCCCCCGCACCACGAGCGGCTCGCCCACGGAGACGGACGCCTGCACATTCGTCGCGAGCGCCCGATTGGCCCACACCGTGAAGAAGTTGGTGTGCCCGTCCGTCCAGGCGTTCTTCTCCCGGTCCCAGTACCGCTGCGTCACCGCCAGCCGGAACCTCGCCGACGCGCCCATCGCCGTCTCCCGGAACACCGGCTGCGTCGCCACGTTCCCCACCACACACACCGTCGTCTCGTTCATCGCGGAATCCCTCCCTGCCCACACCGACGGGCCCGTCCCGTACGGCTGCGTCCGGTGCGGCGACCGCGATGTGCTCGCGTCGTTGATCGCCGCGGATCCAGACTGCCTCCGCCGGCCCGAGCCCGCTGAGCGCTGTGGGCCACCGCCCGGTTGTGGACAACTCCGCCACCCGAACGAGAACTTCACCCTGCCCAGGGCATGCCCGACAGCCCCTAGACACCGACCCCCGTGACCCGCAGGTACTGCTCCCGCACCTCCCGGTACCGCAGCAACTCCGCCGCCAGCGGATCGAGAACCCGGGCGCGGCCGCACCCCGACGCCGCCTCCCGCAACCGTCGTTCGGCCTCCAGCCCGTACCGCCGCGCCGGGCCGCGCGCCGCCAGCCTGCAGGCCCACTCGACACCCGGCCCGCCCACGATGCCGATCACCATCAGCAGCACCGGCACCCCGAGATTCGGCGACATGAATCCGACGACCTGCCCCAGCAGCCAGAGCCCGCCGATGGCCTGGAGGATCGTCATGGCCGCCTGGGCCAGTACGGCGACCGGCCACCAGCCGGGCCGCGGCGGCCGTCCGACCGGCGCACCGGCTCGTACGGCCAGCTCGTCGAGCGCCTCGCACAACCCCTGTGACCCTCGTACGGCAGCCTCGCGCACCGCCTGTGCCCAGGGCGTGGGGAGTCCTCCGGCGGCCTGCTCGGCGACCGTGCGGACCGCCTGCTCGACGCGCTGCCGTGCCGTGGCCTCCTCGTCGGCGTGGGTCCGTACGGACAGACGCCCGGTCGGTGGTTCGCGCCGGTCCTGGTACCAGCGCCACAGCCGCAGCCAGGGCGTGCCGCACGCGCGGTTGGCGTTGCGGCGCCAGGCGCGCTCCGCCGCTTCGCCCGCGGCCGTGGCGCCGACCGCGTCCGCCAGCCGGTCGGCGAACTCGTCGCGCGCCTCCTCGGTGAGCCCGGCCTGCCGCCGGTTCGCGTAGACCGGCCACAGACGGGCCGCGGCCGCGTCGACGTCGGCGGAGATCCGGCGCGCCGCGGCTCCCCGCTCGGCCACGAAGTGACCGAGCACCTCGCGCAGTTCCGGGACGCCGTCCCCGGTGAGCGCGGACAGCGAGAGGACGGTCGCGCCCGGCTCGCCGTACTCGCCGAGCGCGATCCCGTCCTCGTCGAGCAGCCGCCGCAGGTCGTCGAGGACCTGGTCGGCGGCCTCCCCGGGCAGCCGGTCGATCTGGTTGAGGACCACGAAGGTGACCTCCGCGTGTCCCGCCATGGGCCGCAGATAGCGCTCGTGGAGCACGGCGTCGGCGTACTTCTCCGGGTCGACGACCCAGATCACGGCGTCGACGAGCGCCAGGACGCGGTCCACCTGTTCGCGGTGCTGGACGGCCGCGGAGTCGTGGTCGGGCAGGTCCACCAGGACGAGCCCGCGCAACTGCGCCTCGGCCTCCGCGCTCTGCAGCGGTCGCCGTCGCAGCCGCCCGGGGATGCCGAGCCGGTCGATGAGGCTCGCCGCGCCGTCGCTCCAGCTGCACGCGATGGGCGCGGCGGTGGTCGGCCTGCGTACGCCGGTCTCCGAAATGGCCACTCCGGCGAGCGCGTTGAAGAGCTGCGACTTGCCGCTTCCGGTGGCGCCCGCGATGGCGACCACGGTGTGCTCTCCGGAGAGCCTGCGGCGCGCCGTGGCCTCGTCCAGGACCTGTCCCGCCTCGGCGAGGGTCCTGCTGTCGAGGCGGGTGCGGGAGAGCCCCACCAGTTCACGCAGCGCGTCGAGACGGGACCGTAGCGACCCGTCGTACGCGAGAGGGGTCACCACGGGTGGCCTGCTGTCCACGACTGCCTCCTTCACGGGCTTGGCCTGTCCCTCCGTGGGGGACACGCGCCGCGCGATCAGCCCGTCGTCCCAGGAGACGCCGGAGTCCGCGGCGTCGGCGGCGTCCGCGCCCGCCGCGCCGTCCGCACGGCCCTTGTTGCCGGTGCCGTCCGTGCCGTCCGTGCCGTCCCCGGAAGCGGGCTTCTCGGGGTAGTCGTCGATCTCCACGCGCACGAGCCCGAACATGCGGCTCTCCGAACGGACACCTGCCTTGCCGGCGTCCTTCCTGCCGGCGTCCTTCCTGCCGACGTCCTTCTTTCCAGGGTCCAACTTGCCGGGGTCCAACTTGCCGAAGTCCTTCTTGCCGAAGGTCTTCCTGCCGGGGTCCTTCTTGGGGGCGTCCTTGCGGTCGGTCACGAAATCTTCCTCCACGCGCGCGTGCCCAATGCCCTCACGCCCCTCGTCGTCTCCGGGGTGATCGGCGTGATCCGTGTGGTCCGTGACGGCGGTCACCACGATCACCTCTCCTTCTGCAGTACGGACAGCGCGGCGATGAGTTCGGCCTGGGGTTCGGGGTGTACGTCGAGTGCGTCGAGCGGCGCCAGCCGCCGCTCCCGTTCGGTGTGCAGGGTCTTGTCGAGGTAGTCGCTGAGCAGCCGCCCGCCCTTGTCGCGCAGCCGCAGGGCACCGTGGGCGCCGATCCGTTCGGCGAGTCCTTCGCCCGCGGACCGCGCCCGTCGGCCGCCCAGGAGCGCGGTGGCGACCAGCGCCGCCACCACCTCGGAATCCGGCGCGACGCTCTTCTCAAGGGCACGCACCTCCTCCTCGGCGTACTCCTCGAGGATCCGCCGCCAGCGCCGTACGGCCATCCCGATGCGGTGCTCGGCACTCTCCAGCGTCGGATCACGGTCCGTCAGCCCCGGCGCGGCCGCACCGGGTTCGCGGCGCCAGGCCTCGTCGATGCGCTCGTCGGCGGCGGTGACGGCGCACAGCAGCAGCGCGGCCAGGCTCTCGGCGAGCGCGTCGAGCAGTTCGCCGGCGGTGCAGTCCAGCGGATAGCTGCGCCACCGCTTGAGCGCATCCCCGGCAAGCACGGCCCCGGCCTGCAAACGGCCCCGTACGCGCGCGTGCTCGCTGTCGTACGCCCCGTCGACGGCCGCGGTGAGCCGCAGGGCGGCGGCGTACTGCGCGGCCGCCGCACCGGCCAGCTCGGGCATCCGCGTCTTCAGTGAGTCGAGCACCCCGTACGCCGTGCGTGCCATCGCCTGCTGCCGGGATCCCGGGTTCTCGACCTGTTCCGTGAGCCAGGCGAGCAGGGGCGCCACCGCGGTGGCCGGAAGCAGCCCCCCGCCCCATGCCGACTCGGGCAACTCGGGCACGGTGAAGCGGGGTACGTCGCCGAGTCCCGCCTTGGCGAGGAGCGCGCCGTACTGACGCGACACCTCCGAAACGACCTGATGGGGCACCCGGTCGAGAACCGTGACAAGCGTCGCGTCGTGTTCCTTCGCGGTACGGAGCAGATGCCAAGGCACCGCATCCGCGTACCGGGCGGCCGTGGTGACCATCACCCAGATGTCGGCCGCGCAGATCAGTTCGGCGGCGAGCACCCTGTTGTCGGCCACCAGGGAGTCGATGTCGGGCGCGTCCAGGAGGGCGAGCCCGCGCGGGAGAGTGTCGGCGGTCTCGATGCGCAGCACGCGCCCGTCGTCCTCACCCGGCAGCAGCGGATCGTCCAGGGCGTCCTGTTGGGGCACCCACACGCGCGTGAGGTCGGGCAGTACGCGCATGCCGCTGAACCAGTGATGGTCCTCCGGGTGGCACACGAGCACCGGGGTGCGGGTCGTGGGCCGCAGTACCCCGGCTTCACTGACCCGCCGTCCCACAAGGGAGTTGACCAGTGTGGACTTGCCCGCCCCGGTCGATCCTCCGATCACGGCGAGCAAGGGTGCTTCGGGTTCTCTCAACCGGGGCACGAGATAGTCGTCGAGTTGCGCGAGCAGTTCGTCGCGGTTGGCACGCGCGCGTGGAGCCCCCGCCAGGGGCAGCGGGAAGCGTGCGGCGGCGACACGGTCGCGCAGGGCGGAAAGTGCGTCGAGCAGCTGAGGCCGTACGTCCAAGGTCACCACATGCGAAGAATGCCCAATTTTGGAGGCTTTCTGAAGCATATGGGCATGTCTGCGCGCCGATCAGACATACGAGGCGGAAGGGACGCATGGGGCGCAGGCATAACGAGTGCACAACACCCGGGGCGTGAGACGCCAAAAGCGATGCACGATTCGCACCTGCCTGCGATTATCAGGACCGCTTCACTGAACCTCCACATCGAGCCACGGAGGCGAAGCACCAAGGACAGGGACCCGGGCGCTCTATCCTTGTCCCCGGCAAGGTCACGGACCCGCCCACACCCGGGCACCAGCACCACAGGCCACCACACCCGGCCCCCGTAGCTCAGTGGATAGAGCAGGCGCCTTCTAAGCGCTTGGCCGCAGGTTCGAGTCCTGCCGGGGGCGCCACTGACCACCGGTCGAGCTGGCGATGTTTTCGCAGGTCAGAATGCATTTTCACGACCTTCCACGTTAATCGGATCGTTCGCCTCCGCCAGGGGCCGAGTCCGGCTGACACCGGCCAAAACCGGGCTTCTACGGGTGTCCGTCCCACATACGTCCCACAAAATCAGGGGGCGCGGGACGGGCCCGGCACCCCCTTTCAGCACACAAAGCGGAGCGGCCTCGGGCCCCCTCTTCGGGGGTCCGAGGCCGCTCCGCTTCTCACGACGCCACTTCTGGGAGCCTCAGCGCGGCTTCGGCGCGTTTCAGGTAGAGCTCCCGCTGGCCGACGACGCAGCGCGCGTAGATGGCCTGTAGGACCGGCACACTGTTGCCGGCCATCTCGGCGACCTCTGAGTGCGGGATGCCCTCGTTCATCCAGGCTGTCAGGCAGGTATGACGCAGGTCATACACGCGCTTGCCAGTCGGTGACTGAAACTCGTGATCGGACAGGACCTCCTCGCGCGCCTTGGCCCAGATGCGCCTGAACACCGACCCCGCGAGCATGTCGCCCTTCTCCCCCGGGAAGAGGAGGTCGGCCGACCCAAGGTCATACTTCTTGATCGTCTCGCGAAGGATCACGACGAGGACCGGGTGGATGGGGACCAGACGCGTGTCGCCCTCTGCCCGTCCTTTGAGATGCCGCTTCTCATGGACCTCGCCGGTGTCGGTCCACTGCCTTCCGACTTCGGGCTGAGCCTCGTGGACCAGGAATTCGCCCCATCCTGTCTCCGGCAGCGTGGCGTCCCCCACCCGGAGTGCAACCGCCTCCTCTGGCCGAAGGCCGGCGTAGTAGAGGGTGGCGAAGAATGCCCGGTAGATGCGCCCACGACGCGGACGCTGGCCTATCCAGTCCAGCATCTTCGCGACCTGGTCGCCGTTCAGCAGGCAACGCTTGTCGATGGCCTGGGCCACCTTCGGAGCAGTACGCGCGCCCTTACCCTTCGGGAGAGGGTTGGCCTTCAGGTAGCTGTGCTCGATCGCGTAGGCCATGACCAAGTTCATGATGCGGTCGTTGCGCCTGACGGAGCTGGCGGCTGCGGCAGTACCGTCAAGGCGCGTGGTGAGGGCTGTTACGACCTTGTCAACGTGCTCGGTCTTCTCCCACGCGCTCATCGGGAGAGAGTTGCGCTGGACCCAGTTGAGGATCGTCTGTACCTCGGCCGGTATGGGCCTCTCCTGATTTGCACGTTGTCGGATATTGAAGGCGTACTCCCGCAGCGCCCTGCGGACCTTCACCGGTTCGAAGTGCTGAGGCGGCGGCGTGCGCAGCAGGGCGATGGTCACGGGTGTGAGCGCCTTCGCCATGTTCTTACGGGTGTTGATAGCGGCGCTGGGCGATTTCCAGTCGACGTACTCGACCGCGAAGTCGTACCAGTTCACCTCGGCGGCCTTGGACGTCCAGGAGATCGGCCTCCCGGTTTCGATGTCGAACGGCTCGCGTTTCCTGTGCGCGGACATCAGCTTCGCACGCTCATCGTCGGCTACCGCGCTCTTCTTGTACGTCTTGCTGTGTTTCTTGTGGGCGACCTTCCAGCGGACGGTGTAGGTGTTGCCATTAGCCCGCTTGTTCGTCTCGATGGGGTAGAAGCGAACATCCAACGAGCTGGTGTCCATCAAGAAGAGTCCTCACAATCCATAAGCCAGTTTTCGAAGTCACCGCGCCGTATGCGGAGCGAGCCGTTGGGCAGTCGGATGCAGCGTGGCCCGCGTCCCTTCTGGCGCCAGTCGTAGAAGGTCGATCGAGAGACCTGCAGCTCAGCGCAGACCTCGTCGACCGTCAGCTTTTGCGCAGGCCGAACCGCTACCGTCATGACGCCGCCCCGCGATTGCGGATAGACGCGGAGTCAGCGAGCAAGGCGGATGGGACCGCCAGGCTGGGGTGAAAAAGGGCAGGGGGTATCGCGGATCGGCACATGAGTGAATTCCTTGAGAGGGAGCGCACGGAGCGACAGAACGGCATCGGCAACACCAGAGAGCCCTCACGCCAACTCGGCGTGGGCATCGCTGCTTTGAGCGAACCGGCGCTGCAATCAGGGAAGCCGCAGGCGGGGGCCGCTCATTACCTCCTTGCGTCTTGCGGCACTACCGGCTGCGTTCCACAACGGCTCCACCGCCAAGCACAGCCGCTGCGAACACCCTCAATGGTCGTCACGATCGCCGGTTTGGCTAACCGGCGATCGTCGTCTATGTTTCGCCCCGCACGGGAGGTCCACGGACGTTCTCATCGGCGGACGACGCCCGGAACGGCAGCCGGTAGGGCCAGAGACCGTGGGGTGCCGTCCATCACGAGTGCCGAGAGCGACGCATCGCGCTGCGGCTCCGGGTGCATCGCGATGTGTGTGAGGACCACTCGGTTACAGCGGTGGCCGCGTTGCAGCGAAGTCGTCGCCGAACAGCCGGCCGCACAGACGCGCAGCGCAGACGGTGCGATAGTCCTCTCACTCCTATGCAGTCCCCGCGTTCGAAGGCGCCAAATGCCAAGCGGGTAGGAGCAGTGAAGTTGGGGATCGCTGAGCGGGATCCGACAGGTGCGCCTCCTTGAGGCGGTTTCGGCCGAAGCAGAGCGCGGGTACAGGCCGCCGGAGCGGCCAGCCTGCTGCCGGTCGCATCGGAGGCCCCATCCCTGCCCTGGCCTGGTTTTTTTACGGGACGTTGTACGTTGACATGATCCCGGAGGAGGTTCCAGTCCTTTGGGTCTCTTTCTCGTCTGCCGTGAGCTGATGTGTCCGTTGACAGCCAACCCAGTCCAGTCGAAAGGCCCTGACCTGCGACGACTGGATTGACTGTCAACGGCCCACAG
>NZ_JAPWHT010000318.1:0-12267 GCF_027270795.1 Streptomyces sp. ActVer | reverse complement strand
CACCCGGGTCGCCGAACAGGCGCTGAACCCGCTGATCGGCAAGAGCTTCGTGGCCCACGCGACCAAGCCCCACCTGCCCGTCGACGCCGCCGCGGTGGCCCCTTCCGACGCCGCCACGGTGAAGCCTTCCGACGCTGCCACGGTGGACCCTTCGTGACGACACCGCGCACGGAGCACCTCGTCCTGACCGGAGTGCTCACCGCGGAACAGGCCGCGCAGACCGTCCGGGGCATCCTGGCCGTACAGCGCGCGGACGGCGCCATACCGTGGTTCCGCGGACACCACCTCGACCCGTGGGACCACACCGAGGCCGCCATGGCCCTGGACGCGGCCGGTGAGCACGAGGCCGCCGGGCGGGCGTACGACTGGCTGGCCCGGCACCAGAACCAGGACGGTTCCTGGTACGCGGCCTACGCCGACGGGGACGCCGCCGACGTCACCGACCGCGGCCGCGAGACCAACTTCTGCGCGTACGTCGCCGTCGGCGTGTGGCACCACTACCTCGCCACCGGCGACGACACGTTCCTGGACCGG
This sequence comes from Streptomyces sp. ActVer, assembly GCF_027270795.1. Taxonomy (NCBI): domain Bacteria; kingdom Bacillati; phylum Actinomycetota; class Actinomycetes; order Kitasatosporales; family Streptomycetaceae; genus Streptomyces; species Streptomyces sp. ActVer. Next base: position 11,733 of record NZ_JAPWHT010000318.1, on the reverse strand, counting down.
ATGTGGCCGACGGTGTTCGCGGCGGTGGAGTTCGTCCTCGAACTGCAGCAGCCAGGCGGGCAGATCGGCTGGAAGCGCGAGGACGACGGGACCCCCGTCAACGACGCGCTGCTGACCGGGAGTTCGTCCGTCCACCACGCGCTGCGCTGCGCGCTCGCCATCGCCGAGGAACGCGAAGAGCCCCAGCCCGACTGGGAGTTGGCGGTGGGCGCGCTGCGCCACGCGATACGCCGGCACCCGGAGCGGTTCCTCGACAAGGACCGCTACTCGATGGACTGGTACTACCCGGTGCTCGGCGGCGCGCTGACGGGCGCCGAGGCGAAGGACCGCATAGAGAGGGACTGGGACCGCTTCGTGGTCCCGGGGCTCGGCGTGCGGTGCGTCGTCCCCAACCCGTGGGTGACGGGCGGGGAGTCGGCCGAACTCGCCCTGGCACTCTGGGCCGTGGGCGAGTCCGACCGGGCCCTGGAGATCCTCCAGTCGATCCAGCATCTGCGGGACCCGGGAACCGGCCTGTACTGGACGGGCTATGTCTTCGACGCCCAGGCCGTCTGGCCGGAGGAGCTGACCTCCTGGACGGCCGGTTCCCTGCTCCTCGCCGTCGCCGCTCTCGGCGGCAAGGAGGCGACGTGCGCGGTCTTCAGCGGCGACCGCCTGCCGACGGGCCTGGACCCGGACTGCTGTCAGTAGGGGCCGGGCACCTGCTCGGTACGTACGCGCACCTGCTCGGTACGTACGTCAGTGACGGTGGGCGCGGTTGGCGATCGCGTGCCCCACGAAGAGGTACACGACGGCCGCGAGGCCATACCCTGCGACGACCCGTGCCCACTGCTCGTCGAAGGTGAACAGGTCGTGCGACCAGCCGGCGAGCCAGCGTGCCGCGTCATGGATGAATTGGACGAAGTCATTGCCCTGGTTGGCGTCCAGCAGGTACATCAGGATCCAGAGGCCAAGGATGAGGGCCATGATGTCGGCGACGACCGCGATGACCGTGCCGGCCTGGTTGGCACCGTTGCTGCGAGTTCTAGAGGACATGCTCTGCGAGTTGCCCTTGAATCCCGAATGAAACCCGTCTCGGCCGGTCGGGTTGGAATCCGTCGAGGTCAAGGTGGTGTCGAAGGGCGGCGCCAGGCTCTCCCGGTGATGGTTCGTCAGCGATTAACCTTGGTTCCAACTGCCGTTCGTCGTGAGGTGGTTCGGCGGTAAGCGCTGTCACCGACGATCCTGCCCCACGCTAGGGGGAGACGCCGGTGTCCGCGAACAGATCCGTGTCAGAGGAACCCCGTCTGGTCGTCAACAGACCCGAGCGCAGTCGCCTGCGCCGCACACTCGCACTCACACTCCCGGTCCCCGTGGTCGGCCTGGTCCTGCTCCTGGCCTCCGGCCATCTGCTGATGCCGCTCGACCGGGTCGTCACGATCGAGGCCAAGATGGCCTCCAAAAGGGACTTCTTCGAGGATCCGGAAGTCCAGCGCATCCTGATGGAGCACGGTTTCCGCGTCCACATCACGAACATGGGCTCCCGCGACATCGCCAACCAGGACGTCGAGGGATACGACGTGGTGTTCCCCTCCGGACAGCCCGCCGCGGACCTGATCACCAAGAGGCGTGCGGAGGCGGGCAACCCGGTCCTCACCTACCGGCCGTTCGTCAGCCCGATCGTGCTGGGCACCTACCGGGCGTACGCCGAGACGCTGAAGGACGCGGGGGTCGCAGAGCCCCAGCGGAACGGCGGTGCCGGCGGCAAGCCGCTCTACTACACGCTCAACATGCGGAAGTTCCTGGATCTGACCGACAAGAACAAACGGTGGGACAAGATCGACATCAGGAAGCACGGGGTGCGGAACGGCAACAAGATCCTCGCCCAGACCTCGAACATCTGCCAGGCCAACTCCGGCGGCACATATCTCGGCCTCGTCGCCTTCGTGCGACACGGGAACGACGCTCCGAACGGCACGCGCGAGGCGGAGGTTCTCGCCAAGGAGATCAAGCCGCTGCTCGTCGAACAGGGCCTGCCCGCCTCGGAGATGGCCGAGACGTATCTGTCCCCGAACGGCAAGAGCATCTCGCCGATCGCGGTCTTCTACGAGCACCAGTACCTGGCCCACCAGATCCGCCACCAGAAGGCGAAGGGCCGGCCCGACACCGACCGCGTCCTCCTCTATCCGGACACCCGCTTCGTCACCGAACCCCAGCTGGTCGCCCTCACCAAGGACGGCGAGCGGCTCGGCCAACTGGTGACCAGGAACCGCGAACTGCAGGCGCGGGCCGTGGAGTTGGGCTTCCGGCCGCGGGACGCCACCGCGGACGAGATGAGCGACCAGCTGGCGAGGTTCCTGACCGACCGCCACATCCAGGCGCCCGTCACCTCCGCCGACGACACCAAGGCGGTCCTCCCCAGCCTGCCCGTCCTGGAGCGGATGATCCAGATCGTCGGAGACTGCCCGGAGCCGCGGAAGGACCCCAAGTGAGACGCGGGCGGTGGGCCCTGGCCCTGTGCCTGACGCTCACCCTGACCGTCACCGTCACCGTCACCGCCTGCTCCGGGGGCGACGACGAGAAGACGACCCTCCGCGTCCTCGCCGGCCCCGACCTCGCCGTACTGGAGCCGCTCCTCGACGAGTTGAGGGACGAGACCGGAGTCGAGCTCGACATGGACTACCGGGCCGACGCGGACACCGGCGAGGGCCTGGTCCCGAGCACCGGAAAGGGCGGCGGTGGCGGGCACGATCTGGCCTGGCTCTCCACCGACCGCTCCTTCCGGCTGCGCCACAAGGACACCGCCCAGCGGCTCCTGCGTACGCCGACCATGCTCTCGCCGGTCGTCGTCGGCCTGCGGCCGGATGTCGCACGCGAGCTGCGCGCCAAGGTGCCCGGCGGCAGGCTCAGTTGGGCCGACATCGCCGACGCCGCCGCCACCGGGACCGTACGCTTCGGGATGGCCGATCCCCGGCAGACGGGCAGCGGGCTCTCCGCGCTCGTCGGCGTCGCGACCGCCGCGGCGGGCACCGGCGGCGCCCTGCGCGAGAACGACGTCTCCTGCGACCGGCTGCGAGGCTTCCGCTCCGGCCAGAAACTCACCGCCGACTCCACCCGCGACCTGCTCGACGACTTCGTCGACCACCCCGGCACGGCCAACGCCCTCATCACGTACGAGTCCGACCTGCTCGCCCTCAACTCCGGTGGCCGGCTGAAGGAGAAGCTGGAGATCGTCCGCCCCGAGGACGGCATGGTCCTCGCCGACTTCCCCCTGCTGCTCCTCGACCCGGACGACCCGGACCGACGGGCGGCCTACGACAAGGTCGTGGAGTGGCTCCAGCGGGACTCCGTACAGGAGAAGATCATGCGGACGGCCCTGCGGCGGCCGGTGAGCCCGTCCGCCCGGCGGGACGGACAACTGCGCGCCCCGGTCGGCAACGCGCTCTTCTTCCCCGACCAACTTGCGGTCGTGGAGCGCCTGTTGGACGACTACGGCGATCCCCGGCGACGGGTCCCCGACCAGGTGATCTTCCTGCTCGACTTCTCCGGGTCGATGCGCGGCGAGCGCATGGCGGCCCTGCGCGAGGCCTTCGCGGACCTCAGCGGCGCGGACTCCTCGGCGACGGGCAGGTTCGCGCGCTTCTACCAGGGCGAGCGGCTGACCGTCGTACGGTTCGGCGGCCGCGTACTGGAGGAGAGGACCGTCACCGTCGACGGGCAGAAGGATCTGGCGACACTCGCCGACCTCGTCGCGCGCGGCGGCTACGGCGACGCGACCGCCGTCTGGACCGCCCTCGACCACGGCTACCGCACGGCCTCGACCGTGGTGGCCGACGACCCCGAACGGGCCGTGTCCATCGTCCTGATGACGGACGGCGAGAACAACTCCGGTATCGCGTACGAGGAGTTCGTACGCCGCTACGAGGCGCGGGCGGCCGAGACCCGCGCCGCGGTCCACACCTACCCCGTGCACTTCGGAGAGGCCGACGCAGGCGCACTGCGGCGCGCGGCCACGAAGACGGGCGGACGCATGGTGGACGCGCAGGGCTCATCCCTTTCCGAGGCGTTCAAGGAGATCCGTGGCTGTCGTTGACGCGCAGTGGTGGGGTGTGTGGTGGCCCTGGATGACGGTGTGGCTGGTCACCGCGGCCGGTCTGGTGACGCTCGGCGTCGTGCTGGTGCTGCACGTCAGGGAGCGAAGAAGGCGGGCGCTCGGGCAGCGGTCCGCGTACAGCATCTGCTTCTACCTCGACGAGAAGGCGGTGATGGACCTCTACCGGATCGGCAACTACAGCGCGGCGCTGGAGCAGGCGGTCGAGCACCGGACCAACGTCAACACCAGCCTGGGGCTCTGGGGCAGGCTGCTGCCGTGGACGGTCAAGGCCAACCGGGACATCAGCCAGGAGAAGTTCAGCAGCTACGTCCAGAAGAGCGAGCCGATCTCGGTGATCGGGATGCTCATGGACGCCTTCGAGCGCGCCGACGTCATCGTCCACGCCGACCTGCGCTCCGGGGACGTCACCCCGAACCGCGCCCTCGCCGAGGCACTCGGCCCCGAGGCCGGCCGCGGCGGCCTTGCACTGAGCGACATCGAGGAGTTCGTCTCGGTCCGCGGGCGCTTCCTGGTGGAGTCGGACTCGGCCGAGGAGATCGTCCTGCGCGCCCCGTACGGGGACCCCGGGCAGCCCGCCCACGTCCGCGTCACCTGCGCCGCCGGCGGCCTGCGCGGCGAACGGATCAACAACGGCACCTTCCAGGCACGTTGCCTCGGCAAGATGACCGGCTGGCGGTCGGACAGCCGCGAGGTCACCCTGGAGGCCATCGCCATATTCCGCTAGCCGACAGCGCCCCGAAGGGGCGCGGGGAACTGCGCGACCAGCCACAACGAACCCGCAGGTGAAGCACCACACATCAGCGGAGCGCTCAGTTCAGCTCCGCCAGCGTGCGAAGGGTGAGCCGGTCCGGTGACAGCACCAGCAGGTCCGTCACCGGACCCTTCCTCCACAACTCCAGCCGCTCCGCGATCCGTTCGCGCGGGCCGACCAGCGAGATCTCGTCGGCGAACGCGTCCGGCACGGCGAGTACGGCCTCCTCACGACGGCCCGCCAGGAACAGCTCCTGGATACGGCGGGCCTCCTCCTCGAAGCCCATCCGCGCCATCAGATCGGCGTGGAAGTTGCGTGCCGCGTGCCCCATGCCGCCGATGTAGAAGCCCAGCATCGCCTTCACGGGCAGCAGCCCTTCGGCGACGTCGTCACAGACCTTCGCCCGGGCCATGGGCGCGACGAGGAAGCCATCGGGAGCCGCGTCGAGCGAGGCCTCGTACACATCGGTCCTGAACGGCGACCAGTACAGCGGCAGCCAGCCGTCCGCGATCCGGGTGGTCTGCGCGATGTTCTTCGGCCCCTCGGCGCCCAGCAGGATGGGCAGTTCGGCGCGGAGGGGATGCGTGATCGGCTTGAGAGCCTTGCCGATCCCTGTGCCGTCCTCGCCCCGGTACGGATGCGAGTGGAACCGCCCGTCCAGCTCCACGGGCGCCTCGCGCCTGAGGACCTGGCGTACGACGTCGACGTACTCCCGGGTCGCGGTGAGCGGCGACTTGGGGAACGGACGCCCGTACCAGCCCTCGACGACCTGCGGACCCGACAGGCCGAGGCCGAGCATCACGCGTCCGCCCGAGAGGTGGTCGAGCGTGAGCGCGTGCATCGCGGTCGTGGTGGGGGAACGGGCGGCCATCTGCGCAATCGCCGTGCCCAGCTTGATCCTTGAGGTCTGGGCGGCGATCCAGGTGAGCGGTGTGAAGACGTCGGAGCCCCAGGACTCGGCGGTCCACACGGAGTCGTAACCGAGCCGCTCCGCCTCCTGAGCGAGAGGCACGTGGTCCGCCGAGGGGCCGCGTCCCCAGTAACCGAGAGCGAGTCCGAGCCGCATGCACACCACTCCTCACACCACTCCTGACGGTCCGTCAGATGACGGATTTCCCGGCGACTGTACGCCGAACGGCCCCCCACCCGGAAGAGCGCCGAAGAGCTCGTGAGGGTGGAGGGCCGTGGTGGAACCCGGCGGCGGTGTGTGTCAGCCGCGCTGGATCCCGGACGTGTCCTGCAGAACACCGCGGCGGCCGTCCTGCGTCTGCGCCACCAGGCTCGGGCCGCGCTGCTCGACGGCCAGGTACCAGGTGCCCGGCGCCAGTTCGGCGATCGGCGTCGGCGAACCGTCCTCCGCGAACAGCGGACGCGGCACCGGCACGGCGAACCAGAACGGCGAGAATTCCCCGGCGGGCGGCTGCGCCTGCGGGGCCTGCGCCTGCTGCGGCTGGGGCTGCGTGCCGAACGGCTGACCCGGCTGGCCCTGCTGCGGCTGACCGCCGTAGGGCTGGCCCGGCTGCGGGGCACCGGCGCCCGGGTAGCCGTAACCACCCTGCGGCTGGCCACCGTACGGCTGCGGGGCGGCCGGCTTGGGGGCGGGGAGGAGGGGGCCCTTGCGGGCCGGCACGAGGGGAGTGGCGACCGCGGCGCCGGCGAGGGCCAGCGTGGCGACCAGGCTGAGGATGAGACCGGTGCCCGCCCCGAAGTTGGCGAGACCGCCGTTGTTGTCGAAGCCGCCGGCCGGGTCGAAGATGTTGCCGAGCGCGCTCCAGGCGGCGAACACCGTGAAGGCGATGCCGAACGGGCCGAGTTCGAGACCGGCGACCTTCGGCAACTGCGGCAGGCCGCGGGCGACGACGATCAGCGCGGCGCCGATGAGGCCGGCGAAGGTGACGCTCAGGAGGAGAGGGCCACTTCCCCAGGCGTTGGGAATCTCGGCGCTGTCGCCGGCCCCGTCGATCGAGTAAATGTCGAGGAACGACGCGATCAACAGCAGAACCGCTGCTCCGATCACCACGCCGTCGCCTCGAGTGAGGGAGCGGATATTCACCGTACGCCTCCCGAGGAAGTCCCGGTGCGGTGCGGGTCAAGCATGTGTGGTCTCCATTCGGCTGGTGTAGGCGTAGCCGTCGGCTCGTTGGGGCAGGCGGATATGCCGGTGGTGAACGCCCTGCACGAGTCCGTGGCAGGTCTTGATATTGAAGTTTCCGGTGGCGCGGACGGCGACACGGCCGGTGTGGATGCCCTGTTTCTTGCCCGTCGGGACGCTCGCCCGCACGAGGTCGCCGGTGGCGTAGCCAAAGTGCTGTTTGGTGCGGGGCGTGGTGAGGCGGGGGAACCCGTACCGGTCGGGGGCGGTGCGGCGGTAGGTTCCGCGTCCGGTCGCGGTCACAACAAGGACCTTGGCCGGGTGATGTGCGACGCTTTCGAGGACCCCGACGCACAGAGCATCCAAGGTGTGGGACTTGAGCGTTGTGGTGCGCCGACGGTTCCACCTGGTGCGGCCACCGGAGGCCGACCGCACGTCTCGGTGGGTGGACTCGAGCACGCGGACGAGCGCACAGCGAGTTGCGTTCATCGCCGCGGCGTCCTGCAGCGGGGCCTTCATCTGCCGAAGGGTCTTCGCGAGCAGGGCAGGCCTTTTTTCAAGGAAGTCCTCCACCAGCTTGTTGCCCTTCCTCTCGTTGCAGGGAACGCAGGCGAGGACGAGATTGGAGAGCCGGTCGGAGCCGCCCCGAGATCTGGGATGGACGTGTTCGATGTTGAGTGGGACGCCTGTCGCACCGCAGTAGGCGCAAGTGCGGTTCCACTTCGCCAACAGGTACTCGCGCAGCTCCATCCCCTGCAGAGTCCCGTGCTGATATCGCGCACCGGACAGAGGCTTGCCCGCACTCATGGCATGGGTGTCGAAGGCGACGCGCTCTACGTGCACGGTGCGTATGGGGGCCCAGCGGGCGAGTCTGCCCACCCACGCTGTAGTGGTGTCCACCCGGTGCTGGAGGGACGGCGCGAGCCAGCCTTCCGGCCGGGTGCGGTTGTTGAAGCGCGGAGCCCGGTAGCGCAGGTTCCGCCCTCTCCACCCCCGGCGTAGCGCGGCTCGGGACGTGAGCTTGTCTCGAATGGCTACGCCTCGGTGGGACAGTTCGACTGCGAACGGACCATGGCGGGCGGTTCCTTCGGACTCCTCGACCGTGCGAAACACCGCGATTCCGGTAAATCTGCTGCCTGGGTCGATACTTAGCTCCACGCTCTCGACTTCGGAGGCGGAGGCGGTTCGGTCCTTGAGGCGGATAACGAAAGGGGTGTGCCGGTGCACGACTGCCCGGCCCTGCCTCAACAGTTTGCGGGCGCGGACAGGTGTGCAGGGCATGAGTGGTTGGTGGTGTTTGTCCAGGACGAACACTGTGGGGTGGCCCTCACGAGCCGCGCCCTTCCCCGCCGAAGCGGGGTCGGGGTGACGTCCTGCCGGATGGGTGCCCTCCAGCAGGATCTCCCCTCGCCCATGTTCAGAACCTGTACCCGGCTCGGTCGCCGGGAGTCCGCAGGCCGTTTCGTCCCTGCTCCCGGGGGTGTCTGCTCCTGCGGATTCCAGAGCGCGCTGCTGAGGAAGCACAGCGTGGTGGGTCTTCTTACATGAACTGAACGTAGTCATCGGATGCACCTCCTTGCGGCGATGACTGGGGCTGGTCAAACGTGGGCGTAACCTCAACTGAGGGACACGCCCCGGCCATGAGGCCGAGGAGTGATTGACTTCAGGTCCTTCGTCGGTCATTGATGGGCGTCGCTGGTGCGGTGCGTTGTAGCGGGAACACGCAGCGGTCCTACTGCGGGGACGACCTTATCGCCTGTATGAGTGGGGTGTTCGCTCGGGATAAGGATCCTCTGCCCGCGCCTTCACACAACCTGAGACGTCAGCACCCTGTCTTCCGAGAGCGAAGTGCACGTCGGGGCATCCCCAAGGGCACTTCGCGTGAGCCCAGGTGTTGGTTTGCCACTCGCCTCGGGTACCGCTGGAGGGGTGTGTGCCGCAGGAACGACTTGAAGCGGACCTGAGGTGCTCATGGTGAAGGTTTCGTGCGGTCGCGAGCATTCCTGTAATGAACCGCTGCTGCTAGGGGTCCAAGAAGTCAGAGATGCCGTCCGCGATTCCTTGCGCCGCCTTCTGCCTCCACGCGCTGCTGGTCAGCTGTGCGGCGTCCTTGCTGTCGCGCATGTTGCCGCACTCGATGAAGACCTTCGGAACCATTGACAGATTGAGACCGCCGAGGTCCTTGCGGACGTCGAGACCGGTGCCGCCGCCGATGTAGTTCGAGGGGGCGCTGCCCGTGACGCGCAGGAAGCTGCCCGCGACGCGCTCGCCGAGCTCGCGGGACGAGGCCACGATCGGGCGGGTGTCGGCCGCGCCGGAGTGTACGGAGCCGGGCAGGATCACGTGGAAGCCGCGGTTGCCGGCGCCCGCGCCGTCCGCGTGGATCGACACCACGGCGTCGGCGTCGGCCTTGTTCCCGATCTGGGCCCGCTCGTCGACGCACGGGCCCCAGGAGCGGTCGCCGTCCTGCGTGAACTTCACGGTGGCGCCCTCCTTCTCCAGGACGGTGCGCATACGGCGGGCGACGTCGAGGGTGAACTTCGCCTCGGTGTAACCGTCGTTGGTCGCCGTACCCGTCGTGTCGCACTCCTTCGAGTTCGTCCCGATGTTCACCTGCTGGTTGATCTCGGAGGTGTGCTGGAAGTTGCCGGGGTTGTGACCGGGGTCGATGACGACGACCTTGCCCTTGAGCGGGCCGGAGGCGGCGGGGGCCGAGGCGGAGGGCGAGCCGCCGGGCTTCTCGCTGTCGCCTGTCCCGCCGGAACCGCCGGGCTGCTCCTTGCCGTCGTCCGAGGCGCCCGGCGTGGCGGGCCTGCCCCATGAGGAGGACGAGGGCGACGCCTGCGCATCCCCGCCGGAGTCCCCCACCGTCTGCCACACCAGCCAGCCCACCAGCGTGCCCGGCACGAGCGCGGCGACGGCCACGGTCAGGGGGCCGCGCAGGGGGTGGCGCGGGGGACGGGGAGGTTCGAAGTCAGGACCTACGTACGACACGCCTGCCACCTTACGGGCCGCCCCCGGGGTCCGCAGGTTTCCCTGGGCCACACCGGTGGCGGTGTCGGCGACCAGGCCTGTGGCGGTGTCGGCGACCACGCCGTGCGGGCCGGAGCGCCCTTGATCGGGGGCTCCGGCCCGCCTTCAGCGCGTACGGCCGCAGGGCCGGATGGCTACGTGTCTGAGATGTCGAGCTTGTTCACCTTGATGCGCGAGGTGTCGTGCTCCCAGACGACGAAGAACTTGCCGGGCGCGTACTCGTCGGCCATCGGGTACCTGTCCCAGCCTGCACCGTCGCTGGTGGTCTCCGCGGCGCCGTCGGCGAAGAACTTGGCGGCTCGCCAGGAGTTGCCAGGGGTCTTGACCTTGTAGTTCAGGGTCAGCTTGTTGTCGGCGGTGTTGTAGATGGTCAGGTACCGGCCGGTGCTGTCCTTGGTGAAGTAGACCTTGGAGTCGTACCCGGGGATGTTGGTGTCCAGAGCGAAGGAACTCCAGGACTTGCCGCCGTTGGTGCTGGTGGCAGTCAGCGCGTACTTCTGGGTTCCGCCGTTGAGGGTGTTGCGGGCGACCATGACCAGCTTGTTCGGGTCGTCCTGCGAGACGACGAGCTGTGATTCGCCGGCCAGATAGCCCGTCGCGTTGGCCGCGGGAGTGCCTGCTGTCCAGTTCACGAGGTCCGTGGAGTACAGGGCCCCGTTCTTCCTGCCCGACGCCCAGTACGGCATGACGTGCGTTCCGTCGGCCAGTTGGACCGGACGTCCGGCGAGAGCGAGGTTCCCCAGGCCGGAGCCGGTGTCGTCGGTGGTGTCCAGGTCGAGCGGCATATTGACGGTGAAGTCCTGCCAGGTGTGACCCTCGTCGGTGCTGCGCTTGGCGACGACGGCGTTGATCGGCAGGCCGTTGTTGCTCTCGGTGGCGGAGATCCGGCCGAGGTACGCGAAGATCTCGTTGCCCGTCTGGTACAGGACGACGTAGTGCCAGGCGTACTCGCTCGTCTCCTGCGCCAGCGTCTGCGGACGGCTCCAGTGCGCGCCGCCGTCGGTGGTGTACGAGTACCGGATGTACCCCCGGTCGACGACGCGCTCGCCGGGCTTGCTGATCACCGCGGCGGTGGTGCCCTCCCGCCAGGCGACGACCGCGTTGTTCGCGCTGGTGCTGATGATGTCGGGGGTGCGGGTGCCGTCGCCCTCGGTCACCGCGTTCCTGTAGACCGTCACCTCGCCGGAGACTCCCTCGGCGGACGCGCTGTCGGGGGCGATGAGGAGGGCCCCGAGGACGGCGGCGAGGAGGGCGAGGAGTGTCGCCAGGAGTATCGGCCGCGGCCGACGCGAGGCCTGCTGTTCCGCTACCAGAGCCATTGCTGGTCCCCACTCTCCTCCGAGCAGCCCCACTGAATGGCCTTGACTCCGTCGGTCGTGGAGCTGTTGGGGATGGCCAGGCAGAGACCGGTCTTCTTGTTCTTCAGCCGGTCGAGGCTCTCGCGCGTCCAGACCTGCTCGTCACCTTCGTCGCTGCACGGCCACTGGATGGGCGTGACGCCGGGCGTGGGGCTGCCGCTGGGGATGGCCAGGCACTTGTCGCTCGCCAGGTTGCGCACCAGGTAGCCGTTCGGGACGGCTTCGAATGCCCAGTACTGGCTCTCGCTTGTGCTGCACGTCCACTGGATCATCTCGACGCCGTTGGTCGTACTGCCGCTGGGGACGGCGAGGCACTGGCCGGTCTTCTGGTTGTAGAGCCGGGCGTACACCGGCGCCTCGGCGGCCGCGGCCGCCACGGTGGTCCCGGCCGTTTCGGCCGCCACGG
>NZ_JAPWHT010000317.1:0-12302 GCF_027270795.1 Streptomyces sp. ActVer | reverse complement strand
GGCGACCTCCTCCTGGCCGGGTGCGTCTTCGAAGGGTTCGCCGAGGTAGGCGGCGATGACGCGTTCGTCGCCCTGGACGGTGGCGCTGTCGCCTTCGACGAGCTTTTCGCCCTGGACGAGGACGGCGACGCGGTCGCAGAGGTTGAAGATGAACCGCATGTCGTGCTCGATGACGAGGACGGCGATGCCCATGTCCCGGATGGCGAAGACGAGTTCCTCGGTGGCCCGGGTCTCCTGCGGGTTCATGCCGGCGGTGGGCTCGTCGAGGAGGAGCAGGCCGGGTTCGCTGGCGAGGGCGCGGGCGATTTCGAGCTTGCGCTGTTCGCCGTAGGGGAGGTTCCTGGCGAGGTGGTCGCGCTTGGCTGCGAGGCCGATGAACTCCAGGAGTTCCATGGCGCGGTCTTCGGAGGCTTTTTCGGCCTTCTTGAAGCCGGGTCCGCGCAGGAGTGCGGACCAGAGTCCTTCTTTGGTGCGGGTGTGGCGGCCGACGAGCACGTTTTCCAGGACCGTCATGTTGGCGAAGAGACGGATGTTCTGGAAGGTGCGGGCGACGCCGGCGGCCGTGACCTTGAAGGACTGGGACGGCAGGACGGTGCCCTTGTAGCGGACCTCTCCCTCGGTGGGGATGTAGAGGCCGGTGAGGCAGTTGAAGAAGGTCGTCTTGCCGGCGCCGTTGGGGCCGATGAGGCCGACGATTTCTCCGCCGTTGACCTGGAGGTCGACGTTGCGTACGGCGGTGAGGCCGCCGAAGCGCATGGTGACGCCGCGTGCGTCGAGCACGGTTTCGCCGGGGGCGGTGGCGCCGGGTGCGGCGCCCTTGGTGGTGGTGTCGGTAGTCATGGTGGTCAGGCCCCTGCCTTGCTGAGGACTGTGGGAGCTTCCGCTTCCTCGTGGAATTCGAGCTGGCGGCGCCGGTTCGGGATGAGGCCTTCCGGACGGAAGCGCATCAGCAGGACGAGCGCGAGGCCGAAGGCGAGGAGCTGGTAGTCGCCGAGGAACTGGAGCTTGGCGGGGATCAGGTAGAGCAGTGCGGCGCCGACGAGCGGTCCGCTGATGGTGCCCATGCCGCCGAGGACGACCGCTGCGAGCAGGAAGGCCGAGTTGGGCGGGACGACGTGGGCGAACTGGTACTGCTCGGGTGTCACGGTGTAGGTGACGTGTGCCTGGACGGATCCGGCGAGGCCGGCGAGTGCGGCGCCGAGTGCGAAGGCGATGAGCTTGACGCGGAAGCCGTTGATGCCCATGGCGAGCGCGGCGGTCTCGTCCTCGCGGATGGCGACCCAGGCGCGGCCGATGCGGGAGTCGCCGCTGCGGCGGAAGACGACCACGACGACCAGCGTGATGAGGAGCATCAGCAGGAAGTAGTTGGCGAAGCGCGCGATGGTGAATCCGGCGATGGTGTGTTCCTGGCCGAAGTCGAAGCCGAGGATGTTGAGGTTCGGGATCGAGGAGATGCCGTTGGAGCCGTTGGTGATGTCGGGTCCGCTGGTGCCGTCCATGTTGAGGACGGTGATGCGGAAGATCTCACCGAAGCCGAGGGTGACGATGGCGAGGTAGTCGCCGCGCAGCCGGAGGGTCGGGGCGCCGATGAGGACGCCGAAGACCATGGCGACGGCGGCTCCGAGGAGGGCGGAGGCCCAGAACGGCAGCTGGATGTCGAAGGGGGAGGAGGGGGAGCCGGAGACCATGGCCGCGGTGTAGGCGCCGACGCCGAGGAAGGCGACGTATCCGAGGTCGAGGAGTCCGGCGAGGCCGACGACGATGTTGAGGCCGAGGGCGACGGTGGCGAAGATCAGGATGTAGACGCCGATGGTCGCGTACTGGTCGTCGGACTGGGTGAAGGGGAATGCGGCGGCGGCGACGAACGCGCCGATCATGGTGATGTTGCGGTGCTTGGAGGTGAGTGCGGAGAGCCTGTTGACGAGTCCGGCCTTGGCGGCGGCGGCGAAGCCGAGGCCCGCGGTGATGAGGAAGCCGATGAACTGCTCGTCGTACTCGGTGCCGATGCCGTAGGTGAAGACGGTCAGGCCGAGGGTGAGTGCGGCGACGATGACGAGGATTTCGGCGTACGCGGGGAGCTTGTGGGCCGGGGCCTTGGTGGTGCCGGAGGCGAAGGCGGCCTTGACGACGGTGACGTCGTAGCGTCGCCGGTGGCGGAACTGCTCCCAGGCGGTGTCGTCCGGGTCGGAGGGGTCCGGGGCCGGGCGCTGGAACGGCAGGGAGAGTGAGCCGAGCAGGGCGGTGAGGGTGGCGATGGCCACGATCCAGCCGCCGGGTTCGAGGTTGGCCAGGCCGCCGAGTTTGGTGCTGATCGCGATGATCGTGTACCAGGCGGTGGCGAACGCTGCGAGCGCGGCGAGCTTGATGGCGCTGTCGGCTCCTGCGGGGGTGAGCCAGCGCAGGCCCTTGACGCCGTAGGAGGAGAGGCCGAAGAGCGTGGTGAGGGCGCCGCCGATGAGGACGAGGACCTGCAGGCCGCCGGGGTAGCCGTAGACGGTGAGGTCGCCGGGGAATGCGGCGGTCCAGGTCCAGGCGAGGAAGGTGGAGATGATGGTGAGGATGCCGCCGCCGGTGGCGAGGGCGCGTCCGATGTTGGGGGGGATGCCGATGAGTCCGGCGGTGGAGCCGGCCGGCTCCTTGGCGGGCGTCTGGGGGCTGGTGGTCTGTGTGGTCATAGGTCTCACGCCCTGTCCGCGACGCGCTCGCCGAGCAGGCCTTGTGGCCTGAAGAGGAGCACGAGGATGAGGAGTACGAAGGCCCAGACGTTGGCCCAGGACTGGCCGCCGAGCTGTGACATGCCGGGGACGTCGGCGATGTAGGCGGTTGCCATGGTCTCGGCGAGGCCGAGGACGACGCCGCCGATCATGGCTCCGTAGATGTTGCCGATGCCGCCGAGGACGGCGGCGGTGAAGGCCTTGAGGCCGAGGATGAAGCCCATGCGGAAGTCGATCTGGCCGTACTTGAGGCCGTAGGCGAGGCCTCCGACGGCGGCGAACGCGGCTCCGAGGGCGAAGGCGACCACGATGATGCGGTCGGTGTTGATGCCCATGAGCTTGGCGGTGTCCGGGTCCTGGGCGGTGGCCTGCATGCCGCGTCCGGTCCGGGTCTTCATGACGAAGTAGGCGAGGACGGCCATGCTGATGGGGGCCGCGATGAAGAGGAAGACGTCACCGGTCTGGATGGTGACGTTGCCGATCTCGAAGGGGCCGCCTTCGATCTGCGGGAAGGTCCGCGCCGACTTGGCGTTGGGGTACCAGGCCCATACCGCCTGCTGCAGGGCCAGGGAGAGGCCGATGGCGGTGATGAGGGGGGCCAGGCGTGGTGCGGTGCGCAGGGGGCGGTAGGCGAACCGTTCCGCTCCGACTGCGACGGTGACGGCGACGAAGATGGCGCCGACGAGCATGAGCGGCAGGGCGATCCACATGGTGGTGCCGTCGGGGAGTACGTACAGATAGACCGTGAGCGCGCCGAAGGCCCCGGTCATGAAGATCTCGCCGTGGGCGAAGTTGATGAGCTGGACGATGCCATAGACCATCGTGTAGCCGATGGCGACCAGCCCGTACATGGATCCCAGTAGCAGGCCGTTGACCAGCTGCTGCGGCAGTTCGTTCACCGCATGTCCTCCGAGCGTTCGGATAGTCGAGGGATGTGACCGGATGCGAGTCCGCGCGGGGCGCTTGTGGTGCAGCGCCCCGCGCGGCTCATGTGGTGATGCGGGTGTGGATCAGCCTTCGTACGTGCCGGACTTCACCGGCTTCCAGGTGCCACCCTCGACGGAGTAGACGGTGAGCTGCTTGTTGGTGGCGTCACCGAACTCGTCGAAAGCGACCTTGCCGGTCACACCGTCGAACGTGACGCCCTGCATGGCCTCGGTGACCTTGGCGCGGGCATCGTCCGGAAGCTTGCCGTCGTTGTCCTCGACGACCTTCTTCACGGCCTCGATGATCGCCCAGGCCGAGTCGTAGGAGTAGCCGCCGTACGCCTCGTAGGCCTCCTTGTAGCCCGCGGCCTTGTAGGCGGACACGAACTCCTTGGCGGAGGGGAGGTCCTCGACGGGCGCGCCGACCGAGGTGGCGAGGTCGCCGGTGCCGCTGGCGCCGGCCAGCTTGATGAAGTCGGCGCTGTAGATGCCGTCACCGCCGACGAGCGGGATCTTGGCGCCCGCGGCCTTGATCTGCTTGCTGAGCGGGCCGGCCTGCGGGTACTCGCCGCCGTAGTAGACGACGTCGGCACCGGAGCTCTTCACCTGCGTGGCGACGGCGGAGAAGTCCTTGGTGTCGGGGTCGATGTGCTGCGTACCGACGACCTTGCCACCGAGCTTCTTGAACTCCTCGGTGAAGGTGGCGGCGAGGCCGGCACCGTAGGTCTTCTTGTCGTCGATGACGTAGACGCTCTTCTTCTTGGCGTCGTTGAAGACGTACTGCGCGGCGAACGGGCCCTGGATGGCGTCCGTGGTCGCGGTGCGGAAGTACGACTTGTACGGGCGGGCCTTCTCGCCGCCGTTCCACTTCGTGCCCTGGGTCAGGGCCGGGTTGGTGTTGGCGGGGGAGACCTCGACGAGCTTGGCGTCGTCGAAGACCTTCTGCATGGACTCGGCGACCGAGGAGTTCAGGGGGCCGACGACGCCGAGGACGTTCTTGTCGGCGACCAGCTTGGTGGCGTTCTGCTGGCCCGAGGAGGGCTGCGCCTGGTCGTCGAGGGCCTCGACCTTGAAGGTGACGCCGTCGACGGTCTTCTCCTTGTTGGCCGTCTTGGCGGCGAGGTCCACGGAGTTCTTGATTCCGAGGCCCAGCGCGGAGAGGTCGCCGGTCAGCGGGGCGTCGACGCCGATGACGACGGTGGTGCCACCGCCGTTCGAGTCCGAACCGCCGCCGTTCTCGTCGCGCGAGCCGCAGGCGGTGAGGGTGAGTGCTCCCGCCGCCAACGCGGCGGTGATGGCGATGAGCGAACGTTGACGCACGATCAGCAGTCCTTTCCCTGGCACGGCCCTTCCTCGTGGAACGGACCGAGTCGAGCGCTGGGCCGAAAATAATTCGAATCCGATGGCGCGGTGACTGGCCGTGACTCTAAGCGTGTCGGGGGAACGTGGAGGAGAGTCTGAGTCATGCTGTGACGCTCTTGTTATGACACGAGGTAATGCAGAGCGGTACTCACTGGGCGGATGGGCAGACTTCCTGCCTATTCGTCCGGTCCACATAGTGAGAACCTGCAGGACGTGCCGCGGTCATTTCAGGAGCGTCCTACCGTTTTGGTGCTGACCCGGAGTCGTTGCTGCAGGCTACTTGCAGGGCTCCTGAGAGGTCGTGCGCATAGCGCTCACCCAGGATGAAGCTGTGGTCTTCTATTGCGCGCGTATTACGCAGAGTTACGTCCAGGAAAGGGAGAGCGGCGTTTGACGGCACATTCGCGCATTCCGTGACATGCATCGTGACGACGATCTTGTGACCGAAACCGGGCTTGGTCCGGAACGGCGGGCGCGGAACCGACGTCAGCGAGAGGCTCGCGTAGGGCTGCGAGATGCGCACGACGGTGATCGTGGGTCCGTCCTGTGCGGTGACCTTCACCGCGAAGCTGAAGCTTCTGCTCGGAGCGCCGGCGGGCGTGCTCTCCTGGCCGAGGTAGGTGATGGACACCGCCTGGGACGGGTTGGGTGCTTCGGGCGGTGGCGGGTCGTGGGGCCGGGTCGCGAAGAGATAGCTGCCGCACGCCACGAGGGTGACCGCGGTGGCGGACGCGAGCGCGGCACGGCGGTGCCTGGCGTACAGGCTTGTCAGCCGCTCGCGGGGGGTCCCGGGGAGGAGCGGCGGGGCCGGCTCGACGGTGTCCCACGCGTGTGTGCCCTCGCCCGGTTCGACCGGACCGACGCCGCTCAACTCCAGGGCCCTCCCGTCGGATTGCCGTCGCGGTACCGCTCCGTGCAGCGTTCGCGCGCCTCGCGGTCGATCAGTTCCCGCGCCGCCTGTCCGCCGGAGCGCTTCTTCTCGGACCGGGCCGCGTCCACGACCTCCATCAGGATCTCGTACTGCCCGTTGGACAGGCCCATCGACTGGTAGTCCCCGTAGGTGTCGCTGTCCAGCACCTCCCGCGACCAGTGGGCGACGATCCGCGCGCACAGGTCCTCGGGAGGTGTGGCGGGCGGTGACGACGGCGCACCGGAAGCGGCCCGCGTGCCCGCCGCCTGGCCCTGCGGGCCGGACTCGCCGCACCCGGTGGCCAGAGCGCCGGTCAGGAGCACCAGCCCAAGCACAGGCCCCCGCCAGAGGGCCCCACCCGTTCCCATCCCATGACGCTATGCCGCCGGGTGCCCGGGATCAACGCCGCCCGCGGACAACGGTGTTCCGGTGGCTCAGTTCGTCGCGTCGACGCGCTGCGCGTCGCTCGGATTCACCTCGCGCAGCATGCACGTCAGTCGCGCGCTGCATACCCGCCTGCCGTCCTCGTCACTGATCACGATCTCGTACGTGGCTGTCGAGCGGCCCCGGTGCAGAGGTGTGGCCACGCCGGTCACCAGGCCGGAACGGGCGCCCCGGTGGTGGGTGCAGTTCAGGTCGACGCCGACGGCGATCTTGGAGCTGCCGCCGTGCAGCATGGCGCCGACCGAGCCGAGTGTCTCGGCGAGCACGGCGGAGGCGCCGCCGTGCAGGAGCCCGTACGGCTGGGTGTTGCCCTCGACCGGCATGGTGCCCACCACGCGGTCCGCGGAGGCCTCGACGACCTGGACGCCCATGCGTGTGCCGAGATGTCCGGCGGAGAACATGGCGACCAGGTCCACGCCGAGCGCCGCGTACTCGTCGATGACCTCTTGCGGGAACTTCGCGTGGTGCTGCTCGCCCATGGGTCCTGCTCCTTCGTCGTCGATCACGCTGCCCGAGCGGCCGCGCTGGCTAAGCGAACGCTCAGTTGGCTGCCGATTGTTCCAGACGCACGACGACGGACTTGCTGGCGGGCGTGTTGCTGGTGTCGGCGGTGGCGTCCAGCGGCACCAGCACGTTCGTCTCCGGGTAGTACGCGGCCGCGCAGCCGCGGGCCGTCGGGTAGTGCACGACCCGGAAACCGGGGGCGCGCCGCTCCACGCCGTCCTTCCACTCGCCGACCAGATCGGTGTACGAGCCGTCGGCGAGGCCGAGCTCGCGGGCGTCCTCGGGGTTGACGAGGACGACCCTGCGGCCGTTCTTGATGCCCCGGTAGCGGTCGTCCAGGCCGTAGATCGTGGTGTTGTACTGGTCGTGCGAGCGCAGGGTCTGGAGCAGGAGACGGCCCTGCGGGAGCTTCGGGAACTCCACAGGTGCGGCGGTGAAGTTGGCCTTGCCGGTGGCCGTGGGGAAGCGGCGCTCGTCGCGCGGGGCGTGCGGCAGGGCGAAGCCGTTCGGGTCGGCCACGCGCGCGTTGAAGTCCTCGAAGCCCGGGATCACCCGCGCGATGCGGTCGCGGACCGTGGAGTAGTCCTTCTCGAACTCCTCCCAGGGGGTGCGGGATTCGTGTCCGAGGACGCGGCGGGCGAGGCGGGACACGATGGCCGGCTCGGACAGCAGGTGCTCGCTCGCGGGCTCCAGACGGCCGCGTGAGGCGTGCACCATGCCCATGGAGTCCTCGACGGTCACGAACTGCTCGCCGCTGCCCTGCAGATCGCGCTCGGTGCGGCCGAGGGTCGGCAGGATCAGGGCACGCGCGCCGGTGACGGCGTGCGAGCGGTTGAGCTTCGTCGACACGTGCACGGTGAGGCGGGCGCGGCGCATGGCCGCCTCGGTGACCTCGGTGTCGGGGGAGGCCGACACGAAGTTGCCGCCCATCGCGAAGAAGACCTTCGCCTTGTCGTCACGCATCGCGCGGATGGCCCGTACGACGTCGTAGCCGTGGCCGCGCGGCGGGGCGAAGCCGAACTCCTTCTCCAGGGCGTCCAGGAAGGCTGGCGCGGGGCGCTCGAAGATGCCCATCGTGCGGTCGCCCTGCACGTTCGAATGGCCGCGCACGGGGCACACGCCCGCGCCCGGGCGGCCGATGTTGCCGCGCAGCAGAAGGAAGTTGACGACCTCGCGGATGGTCGGCACGGAGTGCTTGTGCTGGGTGAGGCCCATGGCCCAGCAGACGATGGTGCGCTCGGAGGCGAGGACCATGCGCAGGGCCTCGTCGATCTGCTCGCGCGTGAGGCCCGTCGCGGTGAGCGTCTCGTCCCAGTCGGCGGCGCGGGCGGCCTCCGCGAACTCCTCGTAGCCGTGGGTGTGTTCGTCGATGAAGGCCTTGTCGACGGCGCCCGACCCCGCGCCGGAGGCGCTGTCGGACTCAGCGAGGATCAGCTTGTTCAGGAGGCGGAAGAGGGCCTGGTCGCCGCCGATGCGGATCTGCAGGAACAGGTCGGTGAGCGTGGCGCCCTTGAACATGCCCTGCGGGGTCTGCGGGTTCTTGAAGCGCTCCATGCCCGCCTCGGGCAGCGGGTTCACGGTGATGATCCGCGCGCCGCCCGCCTTCGCCTTCTCCAGGGCGGAGAGCATGCGCGGGTGGTTCGTGCCCGGGTTCTGCCCGGCGACGATGATCAGGTCGGCCTTGTAGAGGTCCTCAAGGAGGACGCTGCCCTTGCCGATGCCGATCGTCTCGTTCAGTGCGGAACCCGACGACTCGTGGCACATGTTGGAGCAGTCCGGCAGGTTGTTCGTACCGAACTCGCGGGCGAACAGCTGGTACAGGAACGCCGCCTCGTTGCTGGTGCGCCCCGAGGTGTAGAACAGCGCCTCGTCGGGGGAGGCGAGGCCGGTGAGCTCCTCGGCGATGATGTCGAAGGCGCGTTCCCAGGGCACCGCCTCGTAGCGCTCTGCGCCCTCCGCGAGATACATGGGCTGGGTGAGACGGCCCTGCTGGCCCAGCCAGTAGCCGCTGCGGGTCGCGAGATCGGCGACCGTGTGCGCGGCGAAGAAGTCCGGGGTCACACGGCGCAGAGTGGCCTCCTCGGCGACCGCCTTCGCGCCGTTCTCGCAGAACTCCGCCGTGTGCCGGTGCTCCGGCTCGGGCCAGGCGCAGCCGGGGCAGTCGAAGCCGTCCTTCTGATTGACCCGCAGCAGCGTCAGCGCCGTGCGCTTCACACCCATCTGCTGCTGGGCCATGCGCAGGCTGTGCCCGACCGCGGGCAGTCCGGCGGCGGCGTGCTTCGGGCCGGCGACCTGGGGCGCGTCCTGAACCGGATCACTCTGGGGCGGCTTGCCGGCCATCTCGGCCTCCTCTTCGAGCACACGTATGAGGTACGTCTTCGATCCTCCCACGTGGTGGTGACAACGATCGCGGCCCGTCCGCGGCGATGATCGCGCGCGGTGCGAAAGGCGTGACGACCACGCTGCGAAGGCGCTCGCGGAGGGCGGGGCGGGTCCGACTGTCAGTGGGGCGTGGCAGGATCGGGGGCGTGGCAGATTCAGCATCGAAGAAGACCGAGAAGACCTCCGGCGGCGGACGCCCGCGGCTGATGCTCATGGATGGGCATTCGCTGGCGTACCGAGCGTTCTTCGCGCTGCCCGCGGAGAACTTCACGACGGCGACGGGCCAGCCGACGAACGCGATCTACGGCTTCGCGTCGATGCTCGCCAACACGCTGCGCGACGAGGCGCCCACGCACTTCGCGGTGGCGTTCGACGTCTCGCGCAAGACATGGCGCTCCGAGGAGTTCACCGAGTACAAGGCGAACAGGTCGAAGACCCCGGACGAGTTCAAGGGCCAGGTCGAGCTGATCGGCGAGCTTCTGGACGCGATGCACGCCGAGCGGTTCGCCGTGGACGGCTTCGAGGCGGACGACATCATCGCCACGCTCGCCACCCAGGCCGAGGCCGCGGGCTTCGAGGTGCTCATCGTCACCGGCGACCGCGACTCCTTCCAGCTCGTCTCCGAGCACACCACCGTGCTCTACCCCACGAAGGGCGTCTCCGAGCTGACGCGGTTCACTCCGGAGAAGGTCTTCGAGAAGTACGGACTGACGCCCGCGCAGTACCCCGACTTCGCGGCCCTGCGCGGCGACCCGTCCGACAACCTGCCGGGCATCCCCGGGGTCGGCGAGAAGACCGCCGCGAAGTGGATCAACCAGTTCGGGTCGTTCGCGGAGCTCGTCGAGCGCGCCGACGAGGTCAAGGGCAAGGCCGGGCAGAACTTCCGCGACCACCTGGACGCGGTCAAGCTCAACCGCCGCCTCACGGAGATGGTGCGCGACGTCGAGCTG
Organism: Streptomyces sp. ActVer; assembly: GCF_027270795.1. Taxonomy (NCBI): domain Bacteria; kingdom Bacillati; phylum Actinomycetota; class Actinomycetes; order Kitasatosporales; family Streptomycetaceae; genus Streptomyces; species Streptomyces sp. ActVer. The sequence goes on along the minus strand of NZ_JAPWHT010000317.1, from coordinate 2,110 downwards.
CCGAAGTCGGCCGCAGACCTGGAGCGCGCTCCGTACGACCGCACGGCCGTCGCGATGGTCCTGGACACCCTGGAGATCCGTAACCCCTCGCTGCGCGAGCGGCTGCTCGCCGTCGACCCCGGGGCGGAGGAGGCGGACGCCGGTCCGCCGGCCGCCGCGGGCGTGGCGGTGGACGGCACGGTCATCGGCGCGGGCGAGCTCAAGCCGTGGCTCGCCGAGCACGGCACCGCGGTCCTCGGCATCGCCACGGTCGACACCTGGGCGCTCGGCACCGGTTCGGTGGCCGAGGTCGCCCTCGCCGCGGCCGACGGCGCCGCCGCGTGGTTCGACCCGTCCGAGCTGGACGAGGCCGACGAGAACGCGTTCGCGGCCTGGCTCGCCGACCCCGACAAGCCCAAGGTGCTGCACAACGCCAAGGCCGCCATGCGGGTCTCCGCCGAGCACGGCTGGAGCATCGAGGGCGTCTCCATGGACACCGCCCTCGCCGCCTACCTCGTCAAGCCGGGCCGCCGCTCCTTCGACCTGGACGCACTGTCCCTGGAGTACCTCGGCCGGGAGCTGGCGCCCGCCGCCGCGGCCGACGGGCAGCTCGCCTTCGGCGCGGACGAAGGCGCCGAGGCCGAAGCGCTGATGGTGCAGGCCCGCGCGATCCTCGACCTGGGCGAGGCGTTCACGGAGCGCCTCAAGGAGGTCGGCGCGGCCGACCTGCTGCGCGATGTGGAGCTGCCCACCTCCGTGCTCCTGGCCCGCCTGGAGCGGCACGGCATCGCGGCCGACAAGGCCCACCTGGAAGCCATGGAGCAGATGTTCGCGGGCGCAGTCCAGCAGGCCGTGAAGGAGGCGCACGCGGCTGCTGGGCACGAGTTCAACCTCGGCTCGCCCAAGCAGCTCCAGGAAGTCCTCTTCGGCGAACTGGGCCTGCCCAAGACGAAGAAGACGAAGACCGGCTACACGACGGACGCCGACGCGCTCGCCTGGCTCGCCGGCCAGACCGACAACGAACTGCCGGTCATCATGCTCCGCCACCGCGAGCAGGCGAAGCTCCGCGTCACCGTCGAGGGCCTGATCAAGACGATCGCCGCGGACGGCCGCATCCACACCACGTTCCACCAGACGGTGGCCGCGACGGGCCGTCTCTCGTCGCAGGACCCGAACCTGCAGAACATCCCGGTCCGCACCGAGGAGGGCCGTGCGATCCGCCGCGGCTTCGTCGTCGGCGAGGGCTTCGAGTCCCTCATGACCGCCGACTACAGCCAGATCGAACTGCGCGTGATGGCCCACCTCTCCGAGGACGAGGGCCTCCTGGAGGCGTTCACCTCCGGCGAGGACCTGCACACCACCGTCGCCTCCCAGGTGTTCTCCGTCGAGGGCACGGCCGTCGACGCGGAGATGCGCCGCAAGATCAAGGCCATGTCGTACGGCCTGGCGTACGGACTGTCCGCCTTCGGCCTCTCCCAGCAGCTGAACATCGACGCCGGCGAGGCCCGCGCGCTGATGGACACGTACTTCGAGCGCTTCGGCGGCGTACGGGACTATCTGCGCCGCGCGGTCGACGAGGCACGGGCCACGGGCTACACGGCGACGCTCTTCGGGCGCCGCCGCTACCTCCCCGACCTCAACAGCGACAACCGCCAGCGCCGCGAGGCCGCCGAGCGCATGGCTCTGAACGCGCCGATCCAGGGCACGGCGGCGGACATCGTCAAGATCGCCATGCTCAACGTGGACCGGGCTCTCCGCAAGGCCGACCTCAAGTCCCGCATGCTCCTCCAGGTCCACGACGAAATCGTCCTGGAGATCGCCCCCGGCGAGCGCGCGAAGACCGAGGAACTGGTCCGCCACGAGATGGCCAACGCCGTGCACCTCCGGGCCCCCCTGGACGTCTCGGTCGGCTCGGGCCCGGACTGGGAGTCGGCGGCCCACTAGCGCCCTCCGGGGGGCGCGGGATTCGGCTGCGGGCCCGGTGGGGCTGGTCGCGCAGTTTCCCGCGCCCCTGGGTGGGTGAGGGTCGGGGTGGTGTGTTGGGTGTGGGTGGGTTTGGGCTGGCCGCGCAGTTCCCCGCGCCCCTGAAAGCGGGGCTGCGCCCCTGGCTTTTATCTTTTAGGGGCGCGGG
>NZ_JAPWHT010000316.1:0-12310 GCF_027270795.1 Streptomyces sp. ActVer | reverse complement strand
CACCCGAGCCGCGCCTCCGCCCCCCGGCCGACCGGTTGCGGGCCCCTGCCGGACCGGCCGACTCCGGAAGGCCTCACGCCGCACGGACTCCGTCGCCGTGCGCACGCCCTGGAACCCGGCGGCCCCCGTCGAGCCATCTGCGCGGGCGCGAACCGTTGTCGCCCGCGACCTTGACGCTCTCACAGTGCCGGTGAACACTTCCGGTGTCAGTCGGCATCGCCGCATTCCGGCGTATTCAGGCACTGCGCCGCGCAGGCCCTGGCCTGCGCCAACGGGTCATGCCCCCAGGGGCGATCCGACTACGACGGCACGCTCGTCACGGACGCCGGGCGGGGCGCGGGATCTCCCTGTCCTCGGCTGAAGTAGCCATGGGAACGCACCCTGCACGGTGGACCGGGGCGGATCGCCCCGGGCCTGGGCCTAGGAGCCGCCATGAGCAACGGAGACATTTTCGTCGGTGAGGTCATCGGCACAGCGATTCTGATCCTCTTCGGCGCCGGAGTGGTCGCCGCGGTCGTACTCAACTACTCCAAGGCGAAGGACGCCGGCTGGGTCGTCATCGCGTTCGGCTGGGGCTTCGGCGTGATGGCCGGGGCATACACCGCCGCGCCGCTGTCCGGCGGGCACCTCAACCCGGCGGTGACCGTCGGCATCGCCATCGACACCGGGGACTGGGACCAGGTCCACATCTACATCGCCGGACAGATGGTCGGCGCCGTCCTGGGCGCCGTGCTGTGCTGGCTGGTCTACTACGCCCAGTTCCAGGCCAACGCCGACGAGGAGATAGCGCAGCCCACGCTCGGGATCTTCTCCACCGGCCCCGCGATCCGCAATCCCGTGGCGAACCTCATCACCGAGATCATCGCGACCATAGGTCTCGTGCTGCCGATCCTGGCGTTCGGCCTCACCAAGGGGCTCGGCGAGTCCGGCACCGCGATTCTGATCGTCTCGTTCCTGGTGGTCGGCATCGGTCTGTCGCTCGGTGGTCCGACGGGGTACGCCATCAACCCGGCCCGTGACCTGGGCCCGCGCATCGTCCACGCCATCCTGCCGATCCCCAACAAGGGCACCTCGGACTGGAGCTACTCGTGGATCCCGGTGGTGGGGCCGCTGATCGGCGGAGTGCTTGCCGGGCTCATCTTCAAAGCAGCCTTCTGAGGCAGCCGTCCGAAGAATCCGACGAAGGGGACGTCATGACGGACAAGTTCGTCGCCGCAATCGACCAGGGCACCACGTCCAGCCGCTGCATCGTCTTCAACCAGGACGGCGCCATCGTCGCCGTCGACCAGCGCGAGCACCGCCAGATCTTCCCCAAGCCGGGCTGGGTGGAGCACGACGCCACCGAGATCTGGTCGAAGGTGCAGGCCGTGGTCGCGGGCGCGCTCGCGAAGGCGGGGCTCCGCGCCGACCAGCTCAGCGCGCTGGGAATCACCAACCAGCGCGAGACGACGGTCCTGTGGGACCGCGCCACGGGCAAGCCCGTACACAACGCGATCGTCTGGCAGGACACCCGTACCTCCGCGCTCTGCAACGAACTCGGCGGCTCGGACGGGCAGGACCGTTTCCGTGAGCAGACCGGACTGCCCCTGGCCAGCTACTTCTCCGGGCCCAAGGCGGCCTGGCTGCTCGACAACGTGCCGGGACTTCGGGCCCGTGCCGAACGCGGCGAGATCGCCTTCGGCACGATCGACTCCTGGCTGATCTGGAACCTCACCGGCGGCACGGACGGCGGACAGCACGTCACCGACGTGACCAACGCCGGCCGCACCATGCTGATGAACCTCGAAACACTCCAGTGGGACCAGTCCATCCTCTCCGCGATGAACGTCCCCGAGGCCGTCCTCCCGGAGATCAAGTCCTCGTCCGAGGTGTACGGGACCGCCGTGGGCCAACTCGCGGGCGTCCCGGTGGCGTCGGCGCTGGGCGACCAGCAGGCGGCGGTGTTCGGACAGGCCTGCTACGACGTGGGCACGGCCAAGAACACGTACGGGACGGGCAGCTTCCTGCTGCTCAACACCGGGAACCGGCCTGTGCCCTCGAAGAACGGGCTGCTGACGACGATGGGGTACAAGATCGGCACGGAGGCGCCGGTCTACTGCCTCGAAGGGTCCATCGCGATCACCGGGGCACTGGTGCAGTGGTTCCGCGACCAGCTCGGCATCATCCGTAGCGCCGACGAGATCGAGACCCTCGCCGCGAGCGTCGACGACAACGGTGGCGCGTACATCGTGCCCGCGTTCTCGGGCCTGTTCGCGCCCTACTGGCGGTCGGACGCGCGCGGTGTCGTCACCGGGCTGACCCGGTACGTCACGAAGGGGCACCTCGCGCGGGCCGTCCTGGAGGCGACGAGCTGGCAGACGCGTGAGGTCGTGGACGCGATGTTCCAGGACTCCGGGGTGCAGATCACGACCCTGAAGGTGGACGGCGGCATGACCAAGAACAATCTGCTGATGCAGCACCAGGCGGATGTGCTCGGGGTGCCGGTGATCCGCCCGAAGGTCTCCGAGACGACCTGCCTGGGCGCCGCGTACGCGGCCGGTCTGGCGACCGGGGTCTGGAACGACCTCGACGAGCTGAAGACGCACTGGCAGAAGGACGTCGAGTGGACGCCCGACATGGAGGCGTCCGTCCGTGACCGCGAGTACCACAACTGGCGCAAGGCGGTGGAGAAGAGCTTCGGCTGGCACGAGGACGGCGAGGGCTGACCCACCTTTTTTCGAGGTCCACGCACGCGTGGACCTCGATGCCCACGCGCGCGTGCAGCCCATCGGCAGTGCCTGAGGACTGCGGCCCGTACCCCTGTCGGCGGGGGTACGGGTCGTACTCGTGCCGCTACCTGCTCCCCGGGCCGGTTGGGCGCCGCCGGCCGGTGTCTCAGGTGGTGACGGTCTGGCGGCGCTCGGCGGCGTACGCCATCGCGTGCTGGACGACCTCGATGAGGACTTCCTTGACCGACTCCCGGCCGCGCGCGTCGCACAGGACGACGGGGACTCCGGGGTCCAGGTCGAGGGCCTGACGGACGTCATCGATGGGGTAACGGGCCGCGCCCTCGAAGCAGTTGACACCCACCACGAACGGTATGGACCGGCGCTCGAAGTAGTCGACGGCGGCGAAGCAGTCCTCCAGGCGGCGGGTGTCGGCGAGGACGACGGCACCCAGGGCGCCGGTGGCGAGCTCGTCCCACAGGAACCAGAAGCGGTTCTGACCGGGTGTCCCGAAGAGGTACAGCACCAGGCCCTCGCGGAGCGTGATGCGGCCGAAGTCCATGGCGACCGTGGTGGTGTGCTTGCCCTCCACACCGCTGGTGTCGTCGACGGGACGGCCCGCCTCGGTCAGCAACTCCTCGGTGCGCAGCGGCTTGATCTCGCTGACGGCGCCGACCATGGTCGTCTTGCCCACGCCGAAGCCGCCCGCCACGAGGATCTTGAGCGTGACGGGCTCGACGGGGGCCTTGCCGCGCTCAGTGCGCCCGAAGATCATCGTTCTCTTCTCCTGCTTCAGTGGTGTCGCGTGCTTCGGTGGAGCCTGCTTGGGTGGAGCCTGGTTCAGCGGTGGAGCCTGCTTCGGTGGTGCCGGGCGGTGGCGGCCCGTATCCGCCGCCGCCGGGTGTTTCGATGACCAGCACGTCGCCGGGGCCGACCTCGGCCGCGTCGCTCCCGGCGAGTTCGGTGACCGTGCCGTCCGCGCGCTCGACGCGGTTGGCGCCCAGCGTCCCGGGTTCGCCGCCCGCCATACCGTAGGGCGGGACCCTGCGGTGCTGGGAGAGCGTGGAGACGGTCATCGGCTCGTTGAACCGGATGCGGCGTACGGCACCGTCACCGCCACGCCACCGTCCGGCCCCGCCACTGCCGCGTCGTACGGCGAACTCGTCGAGCTGGACCGGCAGTCGCCACTCCAGGACCTCGGGGTCCGTGAGTCGCGAGTTGGTCATGTGGGTCTGTACGACGGGCGCGCCGGGGAAGCCGTCGCCCGCACCGGACCCGGAGGCCACGGTCTCGTAGTACTGGTACCGCTCGTTGCCGAAGGTGACGTTGTTCATGGTGCCGGAGCCCTCGGCCTGCACACGGAGAGCACCGTACAGGGCTCCGGTGATCGCCTGTGACGTCTCCACATTTCCCGCCACAACGGCGGCCGGCGGCCGTGGGGCGAGCATCGAGCCGGGCGGTACGACGATGTCGAGGGGCCGCAGGCAGCCGTCGTTGAGCGGGATGTCGTCGGCGACCAGGGTGCGGAAGACGTACAGGACGGCCGCGTTGACCACCGCGAACGGCGCGTTGAAGTTGGTGGCGAGCTGCGGGGACGTGCCCGTGAAGTCGACTTTTGCGGAGCGTTCTTCGCGGTCTACGGAGACGTGGACCCGGATCACCGCACCGGAGTCGGTCTCGTAGGCGAACTCTCCGTCTTCGAGGGTGTCGATGACGCGGCGGACCGCCTCCTCGGCGTTGTCCTGGACGTGCTTCATGTACGCCTGGACGACGTCGAGCCCGAAGTGCTCGATCATGCGGCCGACTTCGTCGACGCCCTTCTGGTTGGCGGCGATCTGGGCGCGCAGGTCCGCGAGGTTGGTCGTCGGGTTGCGCGAGGGGTAGGGCGCCTCGGTGAGGAGGCTTCGGGTCTCGGCCTCCCTGAGGTTGCCGCCTTCCACGAGCAGCCAGTTGTCGAAGAGAATGCCCTCCTCCTCGATGGTGGCGCTGTTGGCGGGCATGGACCCGGGCGCGATGCCGCCGATCTCGGCGTGGTGGCCGCGCGAGGCGACGTAGAAGAGGATGCGCCCGCCGTCGGCGCCGCCGCCGTCCGCATCGTCGCCGCCCTCCGCGCCGTCACCCTCCGTGTCGAACACCGGAGTGATCACGGTGACATCGGGGAGGTGGGTGCCGCCGTGGTACGGGTCGTTGACCGCGTAGGTGTCCCCGGGGCGCATGCTGTCGCCGCGTCGGCGGATGACCTCCTTGACACTGGTGCCCATCGAGCCCAAGTGCACTGGGATATGGGGGGCGTTGGCAACCAGGTTGCCGTCGGGGTCGAAGAGCGCGCAGGAGAAGTCCAGGCGCTCCTTGATGTTGACGGACTGGGCGGTGGACTCCAGTCGGGCGCCCATCTGTTCGGCGATGGCCATGAAGAGGTTGTTGAAGACTTCGAGGAGAACGGGGTCGACTTCCGTGCCGAGATCGGAACTCTCCGTGACCGCCACGCGTTCCATGACCAGATGCCCGTCGTCGGTCATGGCCGCCTGCCAGCCGTCGTCGACGACGGTCGTCGAGCTGGCCTCGGTGATGATCGCGGGGCCGGTGACGGTGTCACCCGGGGGCAGTTCCTCGCGGCGGCGCAGGGGTACGTCGCGCCAGGTGCCGCCGGTGTGGAGGCTGACCGTCTCCGGGGTGCCGGGCGTGGAGTTCGGGACGACGAGGGCGGAGAGATCGGGGGGTTCGGTGAGACCGGTGGCTTCCACGGAGAGGGCTTCGACGACGACCGGACGGTCGAGGGTGAAGGAGTAGGTGGCGCGATGGCGGTCTTCGAAGGTGCGGGTCATGGTGCCGGGCTCGGTCAGCTCGACGGTGAGGGCCGTGTCCGTGCCGTCATAGCGCAGTTGGGCCCGGCGGGTGACCCGGATGCGGTCCGCGGGGACGTCCTCGGCAAGGAGTTCGGCCCGGGCCGCGCCCTCCAGGCCGTCGGCGGTCTTGAGGATGCCCGGCATCGCGGAGGCTTCCAGGGGCGCCTCGACGGACTGTTCGCGCATGGCCGTGGTGTCGGCGAGCCCGATGCCGAGCGCGGAGAGCACCCCGGCCATGGGCGGCACGAGGACCGTGCGGATGCCGAGCGAGTCGGCGACCATGCACGCGTGCTGGCCTCCCGCGCCGCCGAAGGTGGTCAGTGCGTAGCGGGTGACGTCGTGGCCCTTCTGGACCGAGATGCGCTTCACGGCGTTGGCGATGTTGGCCACGGCGATCTGCAGATAGCCCTCGGCGACCTGCTCGGGCGTGCGGTCGTCGCCGGTCCGCTCGCGGATCTCGTCGGCGAGGGCGGTGAAGCGGTCGCGGACGAGGGTGTCGTCGAGCGACTGGTCGCCGTCGGGGCCGAACACCCTGGGGAAATGGGCGGGTTGGATCCGGCCGAGGGTCACGTTGGCGTCGGTGACGGTGAGCGGGCCGCCGCCGCGATAGCAGGCGGGGCCGGGGTCCGCTCCCGCCGAGTCCGGCCCTACGCGGTAGCGGGAGCCGTCGAAGTGGAGGACGGATCCGCCGCCCGCCGCGACGGTGTGGATGTCGAGCATGGGCGCGCGCAGCCTGACACCGGCGATCTGGGTGGTGAAGACGCGTTCGTACTCTCCCGCGAAGTGCGAGACGTCCGTGGACGTGCCTCCCATGTCGAAGCCGATGACGCGGTCGAAGCCGGCGAGCTGAGACATCTGCGCCATGCCGACGATGCCGCCGGCCGGCCCGGAGAGGATGGCGTCCTTGCCGCGGAACTGTCCGGCTTCGGCGAGGCCGCCGTTGGACTGCATGAACATCAGCCGTACGCCGCTGAGTTCGTCGGCGACGTGCTGGACGTAGCGGCGCAGGACCGGCGACAGATAGGCGTCGACGACGGCCGTGTCACCGCGCGGGACGAGTTTCATCAGGGGGCTGACCTCGCTGGAGAGCGAGATCTGCGGGAAGCCGGTGCGGGCGGCCAGTTCGCCGACGGCCTGTTCGTGGGCGGGGTGGAGGTGGCTGTGCATGCAGACGACGGCGACGGCACGGATTCCGGCGTCGTACGCCTCCTGAAGGGGCCCGGCGAGGGCGTCCAGGTCGGGGGCGCGCAGGACGGTGCCGTCGGCGGCGATGCGTTCGTCGACCTCGATGACGCGTTCGTGGAGCAGTTCAGGGAGTTCGATCTCCCGGGCGAAGATCCGCGGGCGGTTCTGATAGGCGATCCGCAGCGCGTCGCGGAAGCCGCGGGTGACGACAAGGAGGGTGCGTTCGCCCTTGCGCTCCAGGAGTGCGTTGGTGGCGACGGTGGTGCCCATACGAACGGATTCCACCGGTAGGCCGTTCCGGTGACCGGGGTCCTGCTCGGCCGTCCGTCCTGTTGAGGCGTCACCGGCTTCGCTGAGGAGTTCGCGGATGCCTGCCACGGCCGCGTCGGCGTACCGGGACGGGTTGTCCGAGAGGAGTTTGCGGGTGAGCAGCCGTCCGTCGGGGCGCTGGGCGACGACATCGGTGAAGGTGCCACCGCGGTCGACCCAGAACTGCCAGCCCTTCACGCCTGTCTCCCCGATGTCGCGCTGCTCCGACCCTGAGCCGGAGGTGCCTTTCGACGATCGGTCAGATCATATCGGGGTCCGGCACCTCGGCGTTCGGTCCGGAGCGGGGGGCGCTTCTCGGCGCGGGCACCATGGACGGCCTCTCCCCTGGTCACCAAGTCGTTCATATAGCGCGACAGCTGCACGGATGATGAGAAACTGGACCGAACTCAAGCCGGTACCGTCAGGAGCCAAGGAAATGCGTACGCCCAAGCCCCCTCGCGCAGACGACAGCACCACCGGCACCACCAGCACCACCAGCACCGCCGACGGCGCCGACGGCACCACCTCACGTCTCACCGAGCCCGGCGGGTCATCCGGCAAGGTCCAGTCCCTGGAGCGGGCGATCACCCTGCTGGAGGCGACGGCGGACAGCGCGCCGGACGGGGAGACGGCTACGAACCTCGCGAACCGGTGCGGGCTCAACCGGGCCACGGCCTGGCGGCTGCTGTCCACCATGGAGCAGTACGGGCTGGTCGAGCGCGATCCGCTGACCAGCCGCTACACCGTGGGTTTCGCGGTCGCCCGGATGGCCTCGGCCGCCGGGTTCGACGGGCTGATCCGGCGCTCCCACGGCATCCTGCGCCAGGTCAGCGAACAGACGGGCGAGACGGCCAACCTCGCGGTGGTGCAGCAGCTCGGGCTGACGTACATCGACGAGGTGACTCCCCCGGTGGTCCTCAGCGCCAAGTGGCTCGGGCGGCAGGCGCCGCTGCACGCCACCTCGACCGGGAAGGCGCTGCTGGCCTGGCTGCCGGCGGAAGAGGTGGACGTCCTGCTGGCCGAGCCGCTGACCGCGTACACCGACACGACAGTCGCCGACCGGGGGCGGCTGCGCGCGGAGCTGGCAGAGACGCGGGAGCGCGGATACAGCGTGTGCGCGGGGGAGATGGAGCGGAATCTGTACGGGGTGTCCGCGCCCGTCCTCGGCACCCGCGACCGGCCGTTCGCCGTGCTCAGCATCTGGGGCCCGCAGGACCGTGTGCCCGAATCCCGTTTCCCGGCGCTGGGTGCTCTGGCGCGCGGCGCGGCCGATGAAGTGGCGCGGGCGGCACGGGCGCTGTGACACCTCGGGGCGGGCGGCCGGTTCCTCGAAGGAGCAGCCGGTGCCGGTGGGCCGGTACCGGCTACGGAACCCGTACTGACGGTGGCGCGGCGCCCCCCCGCCAGCGCCCCCGCCGGTGCCGTCGGCGGGCGCCCTTGACGGACGACGACTTCAAGCGGCATGTTCGTTATATGCGACGCATGAACGCGATGCGAGCAACCACACCACCTGAAACCCACCCCCGCACAGCGGAGGCCCCCGTATGACCATGAACCAGGACGTCATCATCACGTGCGCCCTCACGGGTGCCGGCGACACCGTGCGGAAGAGCCCGCACGTCCCCGTGACCCCCGAGCAGATCGCCCGCTCCGCCGTCGAGGCCGCGGATGCCGGAGCGGCCGCCGTCCACATCCACGTGCGCGATCCGGAGACGGGGGCGCCCTCCCGTGACCCGCGGCTGTACCGGGAGGTCGTCGAGCGCATCAGGGAGACCGGCACGGACGTCGTCGTCAACCTGACCGCGGGCATGGGCGGCGACCTGGTCATCGACCCGGCTGAGCCACTGAGGCACCTGCCCGGCACCGACCTCGTGAGCGGACTCGACCGGCTGCCGCACGTCGAGGACCTGCTGCCCGACATCTGCACGCTGGACTGCGGCTCCCTCAACTTCGGCGACGGCTCGAACCTCTACGTGTCCACCCCGGACATGCTCCGTACGGGGGCGAGGCGCATCCAGGAGCTGGGCGTACGGCCCGAGTTGGAGATCTTCGACACCGGGCACCTCTGGTTCGCCAAGCAGTTGCGCACGGAGGGGCTGCTGGACGATCCGACCGTCTTCCAGCTGTGCATGGGCATTCCGTGGGGCGCGCCCGCCGATCCGGGCGTACTGCAGTCGATGGTGAACATGCTTCCGGAGGGCGCCCAGTGGGCCAGCTTCGCCCTCGGGCGGATGCAGATGCCGTGGGTCGCCCAGTCGGTGCTGCTCGGCGGGCACGTCCGGGTCGGTCTGGAGGACAACCTCCACCTCGGCAAGGGCGTCAAGGCGACCAACGCGCAACTGGTCGAGCGCGCGGTGACGATCGTCGAGGCGATGGGGGCGCGCGTCGCGACGCCGGACGAGGCCCGGCTGAAGCTCGGCCTCAAGCCACGTGGCTGACCCACGGAGCGCGAAGCGCGTCTACCGCGCGCCCCACCGAGACCGTGCGCCCCGTAGAGACCGTGCGCCCCATAGACCACCGGCCACAGCCGCCGTCCCCCCACGCCGTCCCCCCACGCCGAGCCCTCAAGGAGCCCTTGGTGCCCCACGCTTCAGACTCCCCCGACACCGCACGGACCTCCGTGACCCGGCCCGCCCCCCAGGACGTACGCACCGTGGCCTGCGTCGGTGCCGGGGTCATCGGCGGCGGCTGGGTCGCCCACTTCCTGGCCCGCGGGTACGCCGTCAGGGCGTGGGACCCGGCGCCCGACGGCGGGGCACGGCTGCGCCGTCTCGTGGACGCCGCGTGGCCCGCGCTGGAGCAGTTGGGCCTCGCCCCGGGCGCCTCCCCGGCCCGTCTGACGGTCACCGACACGCTCGAAGGGGCGGTGTCGGAGGCGCAGTTCGTGCAGGAGAGCGCCCCCGAGAAGCTGGAGCTCAAGCGCGAGCTGCTGGCGAAACTGGACGCGGCGACGCCCGCCGGGATCGTCATCGCCTCGTCCACGTCCGGCTATCCGATGACGGACATGCAGACGGAGGCCGTCACCCCGGGCCGGCTCGTCGTCGGCCACCCCTTCAATCCGCCGTACCTCATCCCGCTCGTCGAGGTCGTCGGCGGCGAGCACACGGACGCGGCGGCGGTCGAGTGGGCCTCCCGCTTCTATGAGGTGGCGGGCAAGTCCGTGATCACCATGGAGCGCGAGGTCCCCGGCTTCATCGCCAACCGTCTCCAGGAGGCGCTGTGGCGGGAGGCCCTGCACATGGTCGCCAACGGCGAGGCGACGGTGCGCGAGATAGACAGGTCCATCACCGAGGGCCCCGGTCTGCGCTGGGCGTTCATGGGCCCGATGCTCACCTTCGCGCTGGCCGGCGGGGAGGGCGGCATGGCGCACATGCTGGACCACTTCGGCCCGTCCCTGAAGTCCCCGTGGACCCGGCTGGAGGCCCCGGAGCTGGACCGGGCCCTCTACGACGCCGTGGTCGTCGGCTGTGACGACGCCTCCGACGGACGGACCATCGCGGACCTCGTCGCGGAGCGCGACCAGGGGGTCATAGACGTGCTGCGGGCCACCGGCCGGCTGCCCGGGACCGGCGCCCGATGACGTCCCTGCCCCTCTTCCGCGAGACCGTGCGCCCCGAATGGATCGACTACAACGGGCACTTGAGCGAGGCGTTCTACGTCCTCGTTTTCGGCCACGCAACCGACGCGATGATGGACGCGACGGGGATGGACGCCATGTACCGCGCGGACAGCGGCTGTTCGCTCTACACGGTCGAGTCGCACGTCCGCTATCTGCGGGACGCAACCGAGGGCGCCCACCTGGGAGTCCGCACCCGGATTCTCGGGGCGGCCGGCAAGAAGGCGCACTTCACGCACGAGATGTACGTCCTGGCCGCGGCGAATGCCGCACCTGACGCGGACGCCACGGTGGTCGCCACGTCGGAACTGCTCGCCCTCCACGTGGACCAGAAGGCGGGACGGGCCACCCCGTTCCCGGAGGGCGTCCGCGACCGGCTCGCCCCGCTGGTGGAGACGGCGCCCGCGTGGGCCGGGCGCTCCATCGCCCGGGTCGTCTGAGGTGTTCTGACGCGGAGGCCCGGATCGGCCGGGCCTCCGGGTCTCGTCACAGGGCCCGTAGGCCGCTGATCACATCGCGGAGAATGCTTTCGTCCGGCAGTTCGGCGGGTGGTACCGGACGCGTCACATGGACCAGCTCCTCGTCCACGAGGTCGCCGATGAGGACGCGAACGACCCCGACGGGCAGGTCGAGTTCGGCGGCGAGTTCGGCGACCGACTGGGGGGCGTCACGGCAGAGCCCGACGATGTCCACGTGCTCCGGAGACAGCGAATGGTCCGCCTCCGGGTCCTCGGCGTGCAGCTCGGTCACGACCACCGCGATCAGATCGAGGCGGTGCTGGGCCGCGCTGGTGGTGCGGCCGCGTGTCATGGCATACGGACGGACCACCGGTCCGGCCTCGTCGTCGAACCAGTGGGACATCCCCTGACTGTCTCCGCTCATGCCATCCCACTACCCGCCCGAGGGCAATTCGGTGCGCGGAGCGGCGGCCAGATGTGCGCCGACCCTCTTGACCAGCAGTGTCATCTCGTACGCGACCTGCCCGACATCGGAGTCGGAGTCGGAGAGGACCGCGAGGCAGCTGCCGTCGCCCGCGGCCGTGACGAACAGGAAGGCCTCGTCCAGTTCGACGATGGTCTGGCGGACGCTGCCCGCCTCGAAGTGTCGTCCGACGCCCTTGGCGAGGCTGTGGAACCCGGAGGCGACGGCGGCCAGATGTTCGCTGTCCTCCCTCGTCAGGTCGGTGGAGACCCCCGTGGGGAGGCCGTCCCCGGAGAGCACGAGTGCTTTGCGGATGCTGGCGACACGCGCCACCAAGTCGTCGAGAAGCCAGTTGAGTTCCCCCGTCGACGTGCTGGTCGTGGTGTGGCCGGCGGCCTTCGGTGCGGTCATCGACCGTCTCCCTTAGTCGTTCCTGGTGCTGTGCCGTCCTGGGCCTCGTCGCCCTCGGCGTTCTCCTCACGGCCGCGTCGCCAGCCGCGCTGGAGCGAAGCCATACGGTTGCGTACTTCGTCCGCGTCGCGCTCCGTCGGGTCCGCCCCGCGGACCGCGTCGTGCGCCGCCCGCCGGTCGGGGCCGTCCTTGAGCTGAGGGGCCAGATTGGCCTGCCGTACACGGCGGGGCAGCGCGCCGGTGCCGCCCCCGGCAGCCGCGCCGGGGAGCGTTCCGCCGCCGGCCGGAGCAGCGGGATGGATGCCGCCGGACTCGGC
>NZ_JAPWHT010000315.1:0-12348 GCF_027270795.1 Streptomyces sp. ActVer | reverse complement strand
CCCCCAGCTGCTCGCACAGCGTGCGCATCGCCCGCACCACCGCCGGCCTCGACAGCAGGGACGCGTCCAACTTCATTAGATCGGGCGCCAGATCCGCGAGCACCCGCAGGGGTACGTCACCGTCGCCGATGCCGTCCGCGCAGATCCGGAAGCCCTCGCCGCGCAGCACCGACACCGCCTCGACCAGCGCCTGGTGCGGTACGTGGGTGAAGGGCGGGCCGACGTCGACCGTCACCTCCCACGGCATGCGCCCGGCCTGCCGCACCTCGTCACGGAGCGCGGCGAGCCCTCCGAGATCGGCGAGGGTCCCGGCGAACACGTTGACGTGCAGTGGCAGCAGCGTCTCCTGACGGGCCGCCGCCCGTATCGCCAACGCGGCCAGCCGGCCGTCGAGTTCGGGATCCCGGCGCGCCTGCGCGAGGATGTCACCGGACTCCGGACGGGCGAGTATCTCCAGCGCCGTAACCCCTCCGGTCGTCAGATTGACGACCGGCTGGAAGGCGAAGCGGACAGTATCCGTCCAGGAGGGCACGGAAGCATAATGACGCCACCCGCGTACGCCCAGGCGCAGTTCACGAGCTGTTCACGCACGATTCCGGGCCGATCACACAGCGTGCGGACGACCCCTGCCGAGCACGCCGGGCCTCCTCACCTGACGGCGATCACGGACGACCCGTGCCCGAACAGCCCCTGGTTCGCGGTGATCCCCACCCGCGCACCCGCGACCTGCCGGTCACCCGCGGCTCCCCGCAACTGCCAGGTGAGCTCGCAGACCTGGGCGATGGCCTGCGCCGGAACGGCCTCTCCGAAGGAGGCGAGTCCGCCGCTGACGTTCACCGGTATTCGTCCTCCCTGCGCCGTCGTGCCCTCCCGCAGCAGCTTGGCCGCCTCGCCCTCGCCGCACAGGCCCAGGTCCTCGTACCACTCCAACTCCAGGGCCGTGGACAGGTCGTAGACCTCCGCGAGCGAGAGATCCTCCGGGCCGAGGCCCGCCTCCTCGTACGCGGCCCGCGCGATCGACGCGCGGAACGTGTCGGCCGCAGGCTCCGCCGCGACCGCGGAGTCCGTCGCGATGTCGGGAAGGTCGAGCACGGCGTTGGGATAGCGCGGCGTCACCGTGGACACCGCGCGGATCCGCACCGGGTCCGCCGCCCCGTGGCGGCGTGCGAACTCCATGCTGGACAGCACGAGTGCCGCTGCCCCGTCCGAGGTCGCGCAGATGTCGAGCAGCCGCAGCGGATCGGCCACGACGGCCGAGGCGGCGACCTCCTCGGCCGTGACCCGCTTGCGGTAGCGGGCGTTGGGATTCAGCGCTCCCAGAGCCGCGTTCTTCACCTTGACCTGCGCGAAGTCCTCCAGGGTGTCCCCGTGGACGGCCATTCGCCGTCGCGCGTACAGCCCGAAGTACGTCGGATTCGTCGCCCCCAGGACCCGGAACCGCAGCCAGTCCGGATCGTCGGGCCGGTCCCCGCCCGCAGGCCGGAAGAAGCCCTTCGGGGCCGCGTCCGCGCCCACCACCAGAACCACGTCCGCGAGACCCGAAAGGATCTGCGCCCGCGCGGTGTTGACGGCCTGCGCCCCCGACGCGCACGCCGCGTACACGCTCGCGACCCGGGCGCCCTGCCAGCCCAGTGCCTTCGCGAACGTCGCCCCCGCCACATAGCCCGGGTATCCGCCACGGACCGTACCCGCGCCGACGATCGAGCCGACGACCCGCCAGTCGACCCCCGCGTCGGCGAGCGCCGCGCGCGCGGCCACCGTCCCGTACTCCACGAAGCCGCGCCCCCACTTGCCCCAGGGGTGCATGCCCGCGCCGAGCACCGCCACTTCACCTGTCATGCCGTCACCCCCGTCGGCCGCCAGTGCCACGTCGTCCAGGTCGTCTCCGCGTCCTCGTTCAGCACGCCCGGGACGACCTCCACCTCCATACCCACCGTCAGGTCGGCGACGGTGACCCCGGGAACGGTCTGTCCGAGCACCACGAGCCGTTCGGATTCCAGTTCCACAGCGATCAACGCATACGGCCGCCATTCCAGTTCCGGATCGGACACATACGGTGACGGCGGCCGGTACCGGCTGTCCGTGTACGACCACACGCGGCCGCGCCGCGACAGCGGAACTTCTTCCAGATCGCCGCCGGGGCAACCCGGATTGCGGCAGAAGGCGTCCTCACGCGGGAAGAACACCGACGCGCAGGCCGAGCAGCGCGTGCCGAGGAGTCGGAACTCCTCTCCCTCGCCGGTGAACCAGCCGGTGACCACGGGTGTACGGGTGCGCGACAAGATCCCTCCACGACACTGGATCTGACGGAACGTCAGAAGTGTGCCACGGGCAGGGTCGATTGGGCAGGGCGTCGGAGTGCATCACGAAGTGCAAGAGGGGTCGTCACGGGAGAACCGATCAGGCCTCCTGAGCGTCGGAGTATCGGTAGGGACGGCCGGGGCCCACGGGGGTGGTTCCGGCCGTTCCTCGTCCCTGAGTCACACGGGTCGACTCCCGCCCCGGCCGCATCCGCTCACTCGATCGGGCGCGGACTGTATCCGATCTCTTCCCCAGGGGAACCTGCACCTGATAGATGCAGGGAACATGACACGACTCTCCATGGCGGTACGCAGCCTCGTCACCGTCCTCGCCGCCCTGCTGGCCGTCACCGCGGCCTCCGCGACGGCCCGGGCCACGACCGAGCCGAAGGCTCCCGCCGACTTCGTGGCCCTGAGATCCGTGGACCCCACGATCATCCAGGAGATCCGCTACTTCACCCCGCACAACTTCGTGGGCGAGCGCATCGACGGCTACCGGCAGCCCCTCTGCATCCTCACCAGGCCCGCCGCCGAGGCCCTCCACCAGGCCCAGCGGCGACTGCTGGGGCAGGGCTACTCCCTGAAGGTGTACGACTGCTACCGGCCCCAGCGGTCCGTGGACCACTTCGTCCGCTGGGCCAAGGACCTCGAAGACCAGGCCATGAAGGCCGAGTTCTATCCGAACGTCGACAAGACCCGTCTGTTCGAGGACGGTTACATCGCGGAGAAGTCCGGCCACAGCCGCGGCTCGACCATGGACCTCACCCTCGTGAAGCTCCCGGCGGTGCCGACCCGCCCGTATGTCCCCGGAGAGCCCCTCGTGCCCTGCTTCGCGCCCCAGGGCGAGCGTTTCCCGGACAACTCCGTGGACATGGGCACCGGTTACGACTGCTTCGACACCCTGTCGCACACCCTCGACCCGCGCATCCAGGGACAGCAGCGCGCCAACAGGCTGCTCCTGAAGGACGCCCTCGAAGGCCTCGGTTTCGTGAACCTGGCCGAGGAGTGGTGGCACTTCACGTACAAGCCCGAGCTGTACCCCGACACCTATTTCGACTTCCCGGTGTCGACCAAATCCCTCATCCAGTCTCACTGAGGCGGCCCGCGCAGACGTCCTTGTGATGATCGGATACAGTCCCGGGCGTGTCTCCAACCCAGATCCCGTCCGCCAACTCCGCGCCGGACTCCCACTGTTCGAGCTGCGGCGCGCCCTACGGAGAGGGCGTTTCCGGCTGGCCCCGCACCTGCTCCTCCTGCCGCACCGTGGCCTACCGCAACCCGATCCCGGTCGCGGTGGCCCTGCAACCCGTGTACGACACCAAGGGTGCGGCCCTGGTAGTCATCACCCGGACCATCGCTCCCGCGCGCGGGGGTATCGCCCTGCCCGGAGGGTTCATCGACCAACGGGAGGACTGGCGGCAGGCCGTCGTCCGTGAACTCAAGGAGGAGACGGGCATCACCGCGGCCGGCCGCGACGTACGGCTCGTCGACGCACTGAGCTCCCCCGACGGCCACCTGCTGCTCTTCGGAGCCCTCCCGGAGCGACCGGTGGCCGACCTGCCGCCGTCCGTCGCGACCGACGAGACCGAGGGCTGGCAACTGCTGCGCAGGGCGACCGAACTCGCCTTCCCGCTGCACACCCTGGCGGCGAAGGCGTGGTTCGAGGGCCGTTACGTCTGAGTGCTCTTCACACGCCCTCGGTGGGGCCGTGCCCGAGTCGGGCACGGCCCCACCGAGGGCTGTGGGCCCCTTTCAGGCGTGTGTCACAACGCTCCCAGCCCCCGCACCCGAACGGGCAGTGACGGCTCACTGCGACCGTCCTCCCCGTACCGCTCGACGATCACCTGCTTCCCCTTCCGACGCGTCACATAGCGCTCGATCTCCGGCTCCTCCCAGCCGTCGCCCGAGTCCGCCACCACCAGCCCGCCCCCGGTCCGTCCGCGGGCGGGCGCCCACACCTCCAGCTCCAGACCGCCGTCCTCGCCACGGACCGGCAGGACGGCCCCGGCACGGGCCAGGACCGGAATCCGCGACAAGGGGGCGTCGATCAGCACCTGCGCGGGCCCTTCGTACGCCATCTCTGTCACCGTGTCGTACCAGCGCCCCCGCGGCAGTTGCACCGCACGCCGATCGGCCCCCGGGTCCAGCACCGGCGCCACCAGAAGACAGTCACCCAGCAGGAAGGCGTCCTCGCAGTCCCGCAGCGCCCTGTCCTCCGGCGCGCCCCACCACACCGGCCGCACATAGGGCGCACCCGTACGGCGTGCCAGATGCGCCAGCGTCATGAAGTACGGCAGCAGCCGCCGCCGTTCGACGAGCGCCACGCGCGCGTGCCCGAGAACGTCGTCCCCGAACTCCCAGGGCTCCCTGCGCCCCGCCCGCAGACTCGCGTGCGTACGGAACAGCGGCAGGTACGCACCCAGCTGGAACCACCGCAGATACAGCTCGGGGGACGGGCTCCCGTCGAAGCCGCCCACATCGGGACCCGAATACGGCACACCGCACAGCCCGAGGCCCATCACCAGCGACAGGGACGCCCGCAGACCGGGCCACCCCGTGGCCACGTCCCCGGACCAGGTCCCTCCGTAGCGCTGCATTCCGGCCCACCCGGAACGGGAGAAGAGGAACGGCCGCTCCTGGGGCGTCAGTTCGCGCAGACCTTCGTAGCCCGCCTGCGCCATGCCGAGCGCGTACACGTTGTGCGCCTCACGATGGTCACCGCCGCGACCCTCCAGGTCGTGCCGCGCCGAACGGGGCAGCGTCGACTCCCCGAAGGCGGCGAAGGACACGGGCTCGTTCATGTCGTGCCAGAAACCCGCGAACCCCTGGGAGAGCCGCTCTCCGTAGAGGCCGCCCCACCACCGGCGCGCACGCGCGCGCGTGAAGTCCGGATAGACCACCTCGCCCGGCCAGACCACCCCACGCACCGGCTGCCCGGCGGCGTCCCGCACGAAGGCCTCCTCGGCGGTCCCGCTTTCGTACACGGAGTTGCCGGGCTCCGCCTTCACCGCCGGATCCACGATCGACACCAGCCGGATCCCGTCCCTGCGCAGTTCCTCGGCGAGCACCGGCAGCTTCGGGAAGCGGTCCCGGTCGACCGTGAACACCTGATGCGCGTCGAAGTGGTCGATGTCGAGGTGCACGGCCTCCAGCGGCAGCCCGCGCTCGTGATAGCCGCCTACGATCCGCCGCACCTCCTCCTCGCTCCCGAAGCCCCACCGCGCGTGATGGTGCCCCAGGGCCCAGGCCGGCGGCAGCGCGGCGGCTCCGGTCAGAGACGCCCACGCGTGCAGCACGCGCGCGGGATTGCCCACCATCACCCAGCAGCGCAGGGGCCCGCCGTCCATCCGGAGTTCGCTCGTCCCGGCCCGGTCGTGCCCGGACCCGGCCCCCTCCTCGCCCTCGCGCAACGTCACACCGCCGTCCCACGTGCTGTCGTGGAACACCAGGTGGGTGGCCGCGTCGGCCACCACCATCTGCACCGGCATGGTGATGTACAGCGGATCGTCGCCGGGCCCGAAGGCGTGCCCAGGATCGGTGTTCCACAGCCGATACGTTCCGTCGCGCAGCCGGGGCCCCGACGCGCGCCCGCCCAGTCCGAAGAACCGCGCGTCCGCGGCCACTTCGGACCGCTGCATCCAGCGCGCCTCCCCACCGCCGACCGGCTCCCACCACCGCGGCGGCAGATCCCGCCGCAGGGTCACCCCGCCCGGCGTACGCACCTCCACGGCCCCGTGCCGCGACACGACGACCGTCATCCGCTCCGCCACGACCCGCCACGCGCCGTCCTTGTCCGGCTCCAGCAGGACCCGGGGGTCCGGTTCGGGCGAGGGGCCCGCGAGCGCGTACGACGGTTCTGGCCCCGCCCCGTCCCAGCCCCAGAAGACGGCACCGCCGGCCGTGACGGTGATCCGCAGCTCCGACCGGGTGAACCGTACGACCCCACCACCCGGACCCGGCTCCACGCTCAGCACGGGCCCGGGAACCCGCGCCCGCTCGGCGCCCCGCGGCGGCAGCCCCGAGGCGTCGGCACGCCTCCTCCGCCACGCGGCCCGCACGGTACGCAGCCCCTGGGCCGATCCCACCGAACCGACCGCCTTCATCGAACGCACCAGGTCACGACCGTCCATGCTGCTCAGCCTGCCACCCGAAACGGCCGTTGAGTGAGTCGTTCAACTTCCGTTCACCCGTGGCAGGACCACATCTTCACGAGCTGGACTATGTGGGGCTCGCCCTGGTGCGGAAGTCGATCACATGGCATCGTCCGTGGGAGCCGCGTGACGCGCACACCCCAGCTCGTGCGCGGTACACGCACACGACGCGCACAGTCCGGGAGCCGCCCCATGACCTCAGCGAACCCCTCGCCGCTCTGGCAACCCGACCCGGGCCGCATCGCCCAGGCACAGATCACCCGATTCCAGACCTGGACCGCCGAGCAGCACGGAGCCCCCGCCGAGGGTGGCTACGCCGCTCTGCACCGCTGGTCCGTGGACGAACTGGACACGTTCTGGAAAGCCGTCACCGAGTGGTTCGACGTACGGTTCTCGACCCCCTACGCGCGCGTGCTGGGCGACCGGTCGATGCCGGGCGCACAGTGGTTCCCCGGAGCCACCCTCAACTACGCCGAGCACGCCCTGCGGGCGGCCGACACCCGAGCGGACGAACCGGCACTCCTCCATGTCGACGAGACCCACGAACCGACCCCGGTCAGCTGGTCCGAACTGCGCCGCCAGGTCGGCTCCCTGGCCGCCGAACTCCGAGCCCTCGGCGTACGCCCGGGGGACCGCGTCAGCGGCTACCTCCCGAACGTGCCCCAGGCCGTGGTCGCTCTCCTAGCCACCGCGGCCGTCGGCGGCGTCTGGACGTCCTGCGCCCCCGACTTCGGCGCCCGCAGCGTCCTCGACCGCTTCCAGCAGGTCGAACCCGTCGTGCTGTTCACCGTCGACGGCTACCGCTACGGCGGCAAGGAGCACGACCGCCGCGACACCGTCGCCGAACTGCGCGGCGAACTGCCCACCCTGCGCGCCGTCGTCCACATCCCGCTGCTCGGCACCGAGGCCCCCGAGGGTGCCCTGGAATGGTCGGCCCTCACATCGGCGGACGTAACGCCCGTCTACGAAGAGGTTCCTTTCGACCATCCCCTGTGGGTCCTCTACTCCTCCGGCACGACCGGCCTCCCCAAGGCCATCGTCCAGTCCCAGGGCGGCATCCTCGTCGAACACCTCAAGCAGCTCGGCCTCCACTGCGACCTGGGCCCCGACGACCGCTTCTTCTGGTACACCTCCACCGGCTGGATGATGTGGAACTTCCTCGTCTCCGGCCTCCTGACGGGCACCACGATCGTCCTGTACGACGGCAGCCCCGGTTTCCCGGACACCGGTGCCCAGTGGCGCATCGCCGAACGCACCGGCGCCACCCTCTTCGGTACGTCGGCGGCCTACGTCATGGCCTGCCGGAAGGCGGGCGTCCACCCCTCCCGCGACTTCGACCTCTCCCGCGTCCAGTGCGTCGCCACCACCGGCTCGCCCCTGCCGCCCGACGGATTCCGCTGGCTGCACGACGAGGTGCGCGACGACCTGTGGATCGCCTCCGTCAGCGGCGGCACCGACGTGTGCTCCTGCTTCGCCGGAGCCGTCCCCACCCTCCCGGTCTACGTCGGCGAGCTCCAGGCGCCCGGCCTCGGCACCGACCTCCAGTCCTGGGATCCGAGCGGCGAACCCCTCATCGACGAGGTCGGCGAACTCGTCGTCACCAACCCCATGCCGTCGATGCCCATCCGCTTCTGGAACGACCCCGACGGCAGCCGCTACCACGACAGCTACTTCGACACGTACCCCGGAGTGTGGCGCCACGGCGACTGGATCACCGTCACCTCACGCGGCTCCGTCGTCATCCACGGCCGCTCGGACTCCACTCTCAACCGCCAGGGTGTCCGCATGGGTTCGGCCGACATCTACGAAGCCGTCGAGCGGCTCCCCGAGATCCGCGAGTCCCTCGTCATCGGCATCGAACAGCCCGACGGCGGCTACTGGATGCCCCTCTTCGTCCACCTCGCTCCAGGAGCCGTACTCGACGACGCCCTCCTGAGCCGCATCAAGCAGACCATCCGCGAACAACTCTCACCCCGCCACATCCCCGACGAGGTCATCGAGGTGCCCGGAGTCCCGCACACCCTCACCGGCAAGCGCATCGAGGTCCCGGTCAAACGCCTCCTCCAGGGCACCCCCTTGGAGAAGGCGGTCAACCCCGGCTCCATCGACAACCTCGACCTGCTCGGCTTCTACGAGGAGCTGGCCCGCAAGCGCGCCTGACCAACCCCGCGTTCCAGCGTCGCCTCGGGCGTGCTCCCCTCCACGTCCGAGGGGCGTTGTCAGTGCCGCCGGTTACTGTGAGTGAGCATTGATCGACTGCACACAGGGGGAAAAATGACACACACCCAGCACCAGACCATGCGACGCGTCCTGCGCCGTGAAATCGCCGGAACCATCGGGCTGTTGACCGACGAGCAGGACTTCACCGCGATGCGGCGCCGCTACCGCACCTTCACCTTCGACAACCACGCGAGCTATCTCCAGCAGGTGGAAGCCCTGCTTCGAACCCTCTCCTCCCAGGGCGGCCACACCACGGTGGCACTCTTCGACCCCGAGGAGTACGCGGAATTCTGCGCCGAACACGGCCTGGAACCCGACACCCCGTCCAGCCGCACCCGCTTCACCGCGGAACTCGCCGCGACAGGCGCGACCGTCCCGTACGAGGGCCAGCCCCTCGACCACCTCGTCCCGAACCTCATCGACGAAGCCGTCCGACAGGCCACCTGGGAGTACGCGACGACGCTGCTGTCCCGCATCGGCACCTGCGCGTCCTGCGGCGAGGACATCGGCCGAGTCGCCTTCGTACGCGCCTCCGACCTGCTCGTCCGCATCCTCGACGCCTCGGGCCCGGGCGAGCGCCACCTCGTATGCAGCGTCTCCACGGAGCCCGAAACGCTCGTAGCGGTCCTCCGGGCCGACGACGACCAGCACGGAACACCCCACCTGGACGAGGCCGAGGCCCTCGAATTCACCACCGTCCTCGCACTGGGCATCGCCACCCAGAGCCCCGGTGGCCTGGTGATGCGCGCCAGTACCCCCGATACGACCGACCGTGTCTACGGCTGGCGCCTGCGTGGCGAAGGCCTGGAACCGCTCACCGCCGGCGAGGTCTTCGACGCCTACTGCACCGACGTCGAATCCGGCGACCTCGTCTCCCCGGAGTCGGGCGTCGACTACTGCGCACCACCGGACCTGGGCGAGGACGGACCCACGACACGGCACACGCACTGAACACACGAGGGGCGCCCCACCCTCAGGCGGAGCGCCCCTCGACCACGGCGCACGGCACCGACGACTACTCGCCGGACAGCACCGCCTGGGCCGCCGTGCGAGCTTCCTCGGCACTGTCGCAGGCACGTGCGGCCGCCGCGGCACGCTCGCACTGCGCCAGCGTGTACTTGGCCAGCGTCGCGCGTACATAAGGAATCGACGCGGCACCCATGGAGAGAGAGGTGACACCCAGACCGGTCAGCACACACGCGAGCAGCGGGTCCGAAGCGGCCTCGCCGCAGACACCACAGCTCTTGCCCTCGGCCTTGGCCGCCTCGGCGGACAGCGCGACCAGGTCGAGCAGCGCGGGCTGCCACGGATCCTGCAGCCGGGACACCGCACCCACCTGGCGGTCGGCGGCGAAGGTGTACTGCGCGAGGTCGTTGGTCCCCAGCGACAGGAACTCGACCTCCTGCAGGATCGACCGCGCGCGCAGAGCGGCCGACGGAATCTCGACCATGGCACCGAACTTCGCCTGCAGCCCCGCCTCACGGCACGCGTCGGCGAACGCCTTGGCGTCGGCACGGTCCGCGACCATCGGAGCCATCACCTCGAGGTAGACCGGCAGCCCCTCGGAAGCCTTCGCGAGCGCCGTCAACTGCGTCCGCAGTACATCGGGGTGGTCGAGCAGCGAGCGCAGCCCGCGCACGCCCAGCGCCGGGTTCGGTTCATCGGCCGGCGTCAGGAAGTCGAGCGGCTTGTCGGCGCCCGCATCGAGCACCCGCACCACGACCCGCCCCTCGGGGAAGGCCTCCAGCACCTTGCGATACGCCTCGACCTGCTTCTCCTCGGACGGCGCGTTCTTGCTGTCGTCAAGGAAGAGGAACTCGGTACGGAACAGACCCACGCCCTCGGCACCGGCCTCGACCGCCGCAGGAACGTCCGCCGGACCACCTACGTTGGCCAGCAGCGGCACCTTGTGCCCGTCCGACGTGGCACCGGGCCCGGTCGTGGCGGCCAGCGCGGCCCTGCGAGCAGCGGCCGCGGCCTCCATCTCGGCCTTCTTCTCCGCACTCGGATTCACGAAGATCTCACCGGTACTGCCGTCCACGGCGACCAACGTGCCCTCGGCAAGCTCACCCGCGCCCGGCAGCGCCACCACGGCGGGCACACCGAGCGCCCGAGCCAGGATCGCGCTGTGGCTGGTCGGCCCACCCTCCTCGGTGACAAAACCGAGGACCAGCGTCGGGTCGAGCAGGGCGGTGTCGGCGGGCGCCAGGTCACGGGCGATGAGGACGTACGGCTCGTCGCTGTCCGGCACACCCGGCATCGGCACACCGAGGAGCCGGGCGACGATACGGTTCCGCACGTCGTCGAGGTCCGCCACACGTCCGGCGAGGTACTCACCGGCGTTCGCCAGCAGCGCGCGATACGCGGCGAACGCGTCGTACACCCCACGCTCGGCCGTGCTCCCGACCGCGATACGCCGCTCGACATCGGCCATGAGCTCCGGGTCCTGGGCCATCATGGCCTGGGCCTCGAGAACGGCCTGAGCCTCGCCGCCCGCCAGATTGCCGCGCGCCATCAGGTCGGCCGCAACGGCTTCGACGGCCTTGCGGGCGCGCCCCTGTTCGCGCTCCGCGTCCTCCGTCGGTATCTGCTTGGCAGGCGGCTCCAGCACCGCCGTTCCCATGTGCCGAACCTCGCCGATCGCCACACCGTGGCTCACGCCGACGCCTCGCAGCGTTGTCTCCATGTCACCCGTCTCCGATAGAGCGGCGGGTCCCGCCGCCGCGATGGTTGTTGTGCCTGCTGTTCATGACGGCAGGGAGTCAGTGCCAGCTGAAGAGAGCGTCGCCAGCCTTCACATCGGCGTCAACGCTGACGTCGGAGAGGGACTCAGCCGTGGCCTCGAGCGCCACGATGGGGCAGATGGGGGACTTGCCGGCGGCCTCGACGGCAGCCGGGTCCCAGCGCACCACGGACTGACCGCGCTGCACGGTGTCGCCCTTGTTGACGAGCAGCTCGAAGCCCTCGCCGTTGAGCTGAACGGTGTCGATACCGAGGTGCGTCAGCACTCCATGCCCCTCTTCGTCGACCACGACGAAGGCGTGAGGGTGGAGCGAGACGACAACGCCGTCGATGGGGGCGACGGCGGCCGAGGCCTCCCGGACAGGGTCGATCGCGGTGCCGGGGCCCACCATGGCTCCGGAGAAGACCGGATCAGGTACAGCTGTGAGTCCGATGGTGCGTCCTGCAAGAGGGGACGTCACGGTGGTCATGGGAAGCCTCCCAGGGGCGGAGATTCAGATGGGCCGTCGCTGCCTGTCCTGGACGGCGCACTGCTCAGCAGCGTAAGTCATATGAAGTGCCGGTTCCGCACGAGAGGACCCGGTTGGTGAACGTCAGGCACAGCGCAAACGATTTGCACGCGCTCCGCGGCCGCATGTAGAGTCGTACACCTGCTTGAGGCCGAGTGGCGCGACCAAGCGTCCTTGCCTGGCAGCATCCAACTTGTCGGATCCTATCTCGGGGTTCGGTTCTGCATGTCCGCAGGATTGTGGTCAGAGAGACGGAAAATCCCTGATAGAGTTTGGAAACACCGAAGGGAAGCCCGGAGGAAAGCCCGAGAGGGTGAGTACGAAGGAAGCGTCCGTTCCTTGAGAACTTAACAGCGTGCCAAAAATCAACGCCAGATATGTTGATACCCCGTCCACCGCATTATGTGGTGGGTGGAGGTTCCTTTG
>NZ_JAPWHT010000314.1:0-12413 GCF_027270795.1 Streptomyces sp. ActVer | reverse complement strand
CGAGTGCGACAACTGCTACGGCGTCTGCCCCGACAACGCCATCACCAAGCTCGGTCCCGGCAAGGGGTTCGCGATCGACCTCGACTACTGCAAGGGGTGCGGACTGTGCGCGGCCGAGTGCCCGTCCGGGGCGATCGACATGGTGCCGGAGGAGTGATGAGACCAGCATGTCAACGGTGCTCCACTGATGCCCGGGTGCGGCGCGCACGCCCCTTGGACATCACTGCCCGCGCCCGGGGCGAACCGGCGCCACGCCAGTGGTGGTCACCGCGGTCGCGCCGGTCTGCGGCCGGCACCTCGTCGACGAGTCTCTCGCCGAGCGTGACCGATCTCTTCGGGCTCTGTCCGCCCGCGCTGCTGCGCACCAGCTGATCCCACACACCGAGGTGGGCTCCGCATCGTCCTCGGAGCCCGTACGTCAGCTGACGAACTCACCGACGGCGGACTTCAGTTCACTCAGCCCCTTCTTGGCATCGGTGAAGAACATGCCGGTCTTTGGAGCCGTGTAGAACTCGTTGTCGATGCCCGCGTACCCCTGGCCCATCGAGCGGTTGATGACGACCACGCTCTTGGCCCTGTCGACGTCCGGGATCGGCATGCCGGAGATCGCGTTGCCGGGCGGCGGCACGGCGTCGCCGACGAAGGCCACGTAGGCGTGGGGCGGTTGATCGTCGGCGTACACGACACGCCGCGGGACCGCACGCAGCAGCGCTTCGCGGGGCAGCCCGGGCGGCGGCGGGGAGAGTCTCGGGCGAACCGTCGAGGCCGGTGGTGACGACATGGAACATGGCTGACTCCTTCGGCAGCACTCCACTCTCGCGTCCCGGCGTCTGAGGCAGGAGAGGCCCCAGGTCCTGGTGCGACGGGGCAGTCGGCTCTCCCTGCACCTAGGCCTCACAACGCAGAACACGGCAGGCCCCGTGCAAGGGCCTGCCGTGTTCTCCCTGTCGACGGATCAGCGGAGCCAGCGGTTGCGGTTGACGAAGGGCAGCCGTGCCCAGATCCGGCCCAGACCCCACGTGGCACCCGCACCCGCGACCGCCAGGGCGACCAGCACGACCGCGTAGATCAGGTGATAGTCGATGAACGGGTTCGTCGACATGCTCACCGACCCGTCGGAGAGGTGCTTGGCCGGCGGCCACTCGGCGATCCACATCAACGCCATCATCGCGGTCCCTGCCACCGCGGCCGGCCGCAGCCCGATCCCCGCGATCAGGGCGAGACCGACCCCGAGCAGGCCGAGCATGAACAGCCAGTTCGCCCAGCCGGCCCCCGCCCAGTCGTGGAACGTCGACTCCATCGGGCCGGCCGCCACACCGCTGAGGAACCCCTTGGTCGGCGAACCGCCGTCGATCCAGCCCTTGCCCGGCTGCGTCGCGTAACCGAAGCCGAACATCTTGTCGAAGAACGCCCACAGGAATACAAACCCCGTGAGCAGACGCAGTCCGGCGAGCACATACGCCCCGGTCGCGGTCGCGGCGGCGGTCGTCCCATCGACGGAGACGGGAGCCGTTCCGAGCTTGCGCAGGAACGGGAAACGGAACCCCGGATGCCGGTGGGAGTGATCGTGCACTGCCATGATGCTCATCCCTCCAAGGGAGTG
Source organism: Streptomyces sp. ActVer (assembly GCF_027270795.1). NCBI lineage: Bacteria > Bacillati > Actinomycetota > Actinomycetes > Kitasatosporales > Streptomycetaceae > Streptomyces > Streptomyces sp. ActVer. Next base: position 10,810 of record NZ_JAPWHT010000314.1, on the reverse strand, counting down.
CTGCTCGAGAACTTGACGACTCTCGTCGCGCTCAATGTCCCGCTCCGGCGGCCGGACCCCCTGGGGCCGGCTGTCCCGCGTTCCGGGGCCGAACGGTCCGCGCCTTCGAGGACGTCGAGCCGCCGTCAGCCACTCGTCGGCACCAGCACCACAGGGCAGTGCGAGCGGTGCAGCAGGGTGTGCGCGACCGGGCCGAGGCGCCGACCGAGCGCACCGGTGTTGCGGTGTGCGCCGATGACGACGACGGCCGCCTCACGCGTGGCCTCCAGCAGCGCATGGGCCGGGCTGACTCGGACCGTGCGGGCGTCCACGCAGACGTCCGGGTGCTCCTCCCGCAGAAGGGCGAGGCCGAACCGTGGCATGGCCTCCTCGGCCCGGTCGTCCTGGGTCTGGCGGCGCTGTCCGGGGCTCGTCGCGGGGAGCAGCGAGGGCACTTCGGGAGTGGTGTGCCGACGGGCCACCGCGTGCAGGACGCGCAACGGCACGTCACGCCTCTCCGCCTCCTCGAAGGCGTAGGCGGCCGCGTCCGCGTCGGTTTCGCCCTCCAGACCGAGCAGCACCGGGCGTCCGTTGCGGTCCTGCTCTCGCTCCGCACCGGGAGCACTCCGATGGAGTGGGTCGTCGTGGCGTACGACCAACAGCGGACCCCGCACCCGCGCGGCCAGCCGGACACTGACCGAACCGGCCAGCAGACCGGCGACTCCGCCCAGTCCGCGGGTGCCCACGACCGTGAGCACCGCGCCCTCGCTCTCCCGTGTGAGCATGTCCACGGCGCCACCCTCGACGGCGCTGATCACGACCGGCAGTCCGGGACACCGGCCTCGGATCCGAGTGGCGGCCGAGGCCAGCACCGGTCCGGCCTCGTCACAGTCGGGCACGGCGTACACGATGTGCAGTCCGGCAGCCCGGCGTTCGGCCTCCTCCGCGGCGCGGTCCAACGCGCGTACGGCGATCAGCGAACCATCCACGCCGACAACCACGTTCTGGTGAGTCATGACCCTTTCCCTTCTGTGTCCATTGCGCTGTGGGATGGGGTCACCGAATGCCGTGTCCGTTTCGGACGGCGCCGGGACGCACGGCGGCTCCGCGAACGATGCTGACCTCGCCGCGGCACCCGGGGCAGGGGCCGTAGGCACCCGCCGGCACGCCGAACGGCCCCTGTGGTGGGGCCGTACGGTTTCGGAACACCAGGAGAGCTGTCAGGAGATGAGGCCGACCCGTACAGGGTGCGTCCGCCGACGAGTTGACGGCACGTCACACATTCGGGTCGATGCGCACGAAGGCTCCGGGAGCGAGCGCGCCCAGGGCCGCCGGGCCGGCCTGCTGTTTCACGACAGGTCATCGATCACCGTGCGCGCGGCACGCCGTGGGGTCGCGGGGCCGGCGGTCCCACACCCCAGGCGGATGAGCATCTGGGCGTGCCCGGTGCGATCGGGCGAAGGGGCCAGTTCGCGGCGCAGGTCCGGCCACTCCATCGCCTGGTGCAACAGGGAGGTGCGCAGGCCCAGAGTCGTGGCGACGAGGAGTACACGCTCCAGCGCCTGTCCGGCACGCAGCCAGTCGACACGACGGTCGTGATCCGTGCTGAGCAGGGCCAGGACCGGGGTCACCTCGAAGGGGCGAGCAAGGAGGTGTTCCCTGTGCAGTTGGGCGGTGAAGTCACGCATGGGAAGGAGACCCGGGCCCGGTCGAAGATCCGCCGGCCGTGGGCCCCTTGGCCGCAGGAACGGCGTTTCCACTTCTGCCGTGCCAGGCCGGGGAACAGGTCGTGGACGGGGTGGCCGAGGGCCCAGCGTGTGACGACGGTGTCGTGGCGGGTGGTGGCCATCACGCGGAGGACATCCGCCTGCTCCAGCGGGACATACAGCTGGGCGGAGTCGTCGGCGGGCGCCTGGTCCTGGGCGGCAGACGGTCATGAGGACAGCCAGGACTTTGGATGAGTGATATGAGCCGGCGTCTTGATCACGACTCTCGCTCTTGGACTTGCTCACACCGTCGGCCTGTTCAACTAGCATCCACCACAAGCAGGTTGAACTGTCGCAGCAGAACCGGCGTCCCATCAGCCGGACCAGCACCAAGGCCGTTCAGCCAGTGACTTTGGGGTTGTGGTCCAGGGGACTCGCCGGGCTGACCGCTCGCCGGACCGACGTCCTACCGGGCGGAGTCCTGGATCGCTTGGATCAGCGCCGTGGTGGCCGGTGGGTCGGGTGGATCGCCGTAGGTGACGGTGTAGATCTGGCGGGGGAAGCCGGGGATCTCGGTGGTGTGGACGTCGGGCAGGCGGTGGGCGCGGAGTGCGAGCCCGGGCAGGGTGGTGACACCTATACCGGCGGCGACGAGAGCCTGCACGACGACCATGTCGTCACAGACGGACTCGATGAGTGGGCTGAAGCCATACTGTCGGCAGACGGCGGTCAGCTCGCCCTGGCATCGTTCACAACCGCCGATCCAGGCGGAGTCGCGATGGTTCGCGACGCTGTCGTCGGGGCTCCGGCTCACCAGGTAGATCGAGTCGTCGGCCACGTGGACCATGCGGAACCCTTCGTCCTCCAGCGGAGCGTGCGCGTACCGGAAGACGAGTGCGATGTCGATCTCGCCGTGCCGCAGCATCTGCAGAGCTTCGACGGGATGACGGTCGATCACGCTCAGTGTGAGGCCCGGGTGCGCCTCGGTCAGCATGGCGGCCGCCTTCGGCACGATCGTGCTCAGCACGGACGCGTTGGCGGCGAGGCGCACCCGCCCCGACGCCAGACCGACCTGCGCGGCCAGCTCGTTCGTTGCCGCGTCGACCCGTCCCACGATCTCGGTGGCCCGGTTGGCCAGCAGCTCGCCCTCAGGGGTCAGCCGGATCCCACGGCCCACCCGCTGGACGAGTTTGACACCGGTGGCCGCCTCCAGGCGGGACAGGTGATGACTCACCGACGGCTGCGAGTAGTGCAGCTCCCTCGCAGCTCCGGTCACGGACCCGTGCCGCGCCACCGCGGCCAGCACCTTCAGATGGACCAGGTTCAGCACATATCAAGAATATCGATGTGATCTTCGAAGAACTGGCATTAGACGTCATCTGTGTATCGGTCCATGCTCGTTGCGAGGGCGCCGAGGGCGGCGCCGAGCCGACTGAGGAGACACGATGAGCAAGCTCAGGTGTCACATCTCGATCTCACTGGACGGTTTCGTCGCCGGCCCGAACCAGAGCGTGGAGAACCCGCTCGGCGAGGGCGGCGAGGGACTCCACGACTGGGTGGTTCCGCTGGCCGCCTTCCGCCAGGCCCACGACGGGCAGGACGGCGAGGTGAACGCGAGCACAGCGGTGTTCGAGGAGGCGATCGCGAACATCGGCGCCGCCGTGATGGGCAGGAACATGTTCGGCCCCATCGGCGGCGGTGCGTGGGGCGACGAGCAGTGGACCGGCTGGTGGGGCGACGACCCGCCCTACCACTACCCCTTGTTCGTCGTGACGCATCACCCGCGCAAGCCGGTGGAGATGGAGGGTGGGACCACGTTCCACTTCGTCACCGACGGAATCGAGTCCGCGCTGGAGCAGGCGAAGAAGGCCGCCGACGGCAAGGACGTCATGCTGTGGGGCGGCGGCCAGATCGCCCAGCAGTATCTGGCGGCGGGACTGCTGGACGAGCTCGAACTGCACGTCGTTCCGGTGTTCCTCGGTGGCGGCTCCCGCCTCCTCGACAACCTCGGCGACGCGGATGTGCGACTCGAACAGGTCCGGGCCGTCGAGGCACCCGGCGTCACCCACCTCAAGTACCGGATCCTGCCCGGCACTCCTTCATGACCGGCTCGGTGATCCTGGGCCGGCACACCCGGCCGCACACCCGCACGCGGGCAGGGAAGTTCGCCTGAAGGCACTCTGCAGAGGAGAGCACCATGCAGCTCGATCGCCTGAAGACCTTCATCGACGACGTGGGAATCGTGGTGCGCAGCACCGACGACGAGCACGAGATCACGGCGCGGGTCGCCGAGCGGCTGTCCGCTCTGCTGGCCGACGGCTACCGGCTTCCGCCGGAGGCCACGCGATCCTCGCCCGAGCGTCACCTGACGTATCCGCTCTACATCGCTCCCGACGAAAGCTGGTCGCTGGCATCGGTGGTCTGGGACATGGGCCAGCAGACCAAGGTGCATTCGCACGAGACATGGGGCGTCGCCGGCATCTACGCGGGCGTCGAGCACGAGATCCGGTACCTCAAGCCGACGGCGTCCACCGCGAGCGCACCGCTGACGCCGGCCGGCGAAACTCGGTGGTCGCCGGGGCAGGTGACCGTCTGCTGCACCACCGACGACGATGTCCACGCCGTCACAGCCGTCGGCAGCGAACCCACCATCGGGATCCACGTCTACGGCGGCAACATCGGCACGATCAGGCGGCGTTCGTACGATCCCGCCACCGGCGAAGCCGACTGGTTCGTCTCCGGCTGGGACAGCGTTGAGGACGTGTCCCGAGCGAGGGTATCGAGCTGAAAACAGGCTACAGGTCGAGCACCGCCCGGAGCGCGTCGTCGACCAGGGCCTGCTGCGCGGGGCCGATGTTGCCGAGGCGGGTGCCTGTCTCGAAGCGGACCGCGGAGAGCTGGAGCAGGTTGACGGCCACCACCGAGGCGTCGACCGGAGTCGCCAGGCGCACGCTCATCGCCGTATCGGGATGAGCCGCGGGGTTGTGCAGCACCAGGGCGACCACGGCCCCGTACCGGTCGGCAAGCCCGTCGAGGCTCGCGATCAGCACGGTCCGGTTGCCCTTGCCGGTGTCGACGTCCCACACGTCGCCCTTGCAGATCGTCACAGAGTGTCGCCCTCGCCATCGAGGTCGAGGCGCTCCAGCGAGGCGAGGCGACCGGCGGCATCGAGGGTCATCTGACGGCGCACTGCCTTGACGATGTACTCGTTCAGCGAAGCAGCGCCGGCCGCGGCATCGCGCAACGGCTTGTCCATGGAGTCCGGAATCCGAACGGTGATGGCAGTCATGCCACCAAATCTAGTGCCAAGACTGCCATCATCGCACCCCTTCTCCCGATGCCGGTCCCCGGAAGGCACGACCGGGGTCGGCCGGTTTGTCCAAGGCCTGGCGTCGTGCCGAAGCCCGTACGTGCATACTCAGGCTTTGCGCGCGCACCGGCGTTCGCGAGAAGCAGGAGGTGGGCGATGGTGTCGGCATCGGGGTCGGAGTCCCGGAAGGTCACGATCAACGACGTCGCCAAGTCCGCGGGGGTGTCCAGGCAGACCGTGTCGCGGGCGCTCAACGACAAGGACGAGATCGACGGCGATACCAAACAGCGCGTGCTGGACGCGGCTCGCGCACTCGGATACCGGCCGAGCCGGTTCGCCCGGGGCCTGGTCCGCCAGGACACCATGACCATCGGGCTGGTCATCCCCGATCTGCTCAACCCGTACTTCACCGAGGTCGCGGCCTCCGCCCTGGAGGCCGCCCGGACCCATGGCTGGCATGTCGTCGTGTACGACACCGCCGACCGGGCGGAAGAGGAGCTCGGCACGCTCCAGGTGATCAGTTCGCAGGTCGACGCGGTCATCGGCTACTTCAGCTGCTCCGACAGCGAACTCGAGTCGTTCACCCGAGGCATGCCGGTCGTGCTCATCGGTCGTGAGGGCAGGTCCACGCGCTTCACCTCGATCCGGATCGACGGGCGGGAGGGGGTCCACGCCGCGGTCACGCACCTGGTCTCGAAGGGACACACACGGATCGGCATGGTCGACCACCAGGCCCGGGCCGAGCCGAGCATCCGGCACACGTGGTTCACGGCGGCCACGGCGGCGCACGGGATCGACGGCGGCATGGTGGTCGGTGCGGACCAGACGGCCGACGGCGGCGGCTCGGCGCTCCGGGAGCTGCTCACCGCCCATCCCGATGTCACCGCGGTCTTCACGTTCAACGACATCATCGCGATCGGCGCTCTGCGGGAAGCCCGCCGACTGGGCAGGAGTGTGCCGCAGGATCTGGCGGTCATCGGCTTCGACGGTCTTCAGCTCGGGGCGCTGATGGAGCCCCCGCTCACCAGCGTCGCCCTCGACACGCGGCAGCTCGGTGTGCTCGCGATCGAGCAGGTCGCGCGGCTGCTGTCGGACCCGCGCACGCTCGCGGTCGAGGACCTGGTCGTGCATGCCGAGCTGCGGCTGAGCGGGTCGGCGTAACCCGCCGGAAACGCATCCGCCTCGAATGTCTTGACATTGAACGGCGCCGAAGCGCAGACTTCCGAGCACTTCGCATTGCACCTCGCGACGTACCTCCGAGCATCGCCGTGAGCGCTCCCGTGAGCGTTCACGGGACCGCTCACAAGCATCCATACCCAATGTTTTCCACCACCTCGCCACGGCGCTCGGCGCCTGAACCGACACCGTTGCGTCCTGTCCCTTCCACCCAGAGGGCGTTCCGCCCGAGGGATCAGCATCGAGCCGCCTAGCACCGTCGCTAGCCGTTGTCTGGAACGGAAACTATGAGCAGCACAGTCACGCGCATCCGCCTCGCCGTCGTCGCCGCGGCAGCCGGCGTCCTCGTACTCGCCGGATGTTCGTCGTCCGACTCGTCGGACAAGTCGTCCGCAGCATCCTGCGAGCCCTCGAAGGGCAAGGTCACCCTCCAGTACTGGAACACCGTCAACGGCATGGACAAGGTCGTCGATCTGTGGAACAAGGACCATCCCGACATCCAGGTCGAGTCGAAGAACATATCCAACGACCAGTACGGTGCGATCGGCAACGCCCTGAAGGCCGGTAAGGCCCCGGACCTCGCCCAGGTCGGCTACGACCAGCTGCCCACCCTGCGCTCCCAGGACGCCTTCGTGGACGCCACGGCCTGCAAGACGGCCGCCGGCACCGAGTCGAAGTTCGTTCCGTGGACCTGGTCGCAGGCCGGCTTCGGCGGCGAAGGGGTGTACGCCCTTCCGCAGGACACGGGCCCGATGGCCATGTACGTACGCACCGACATCTTCAAGAAGTACGACGTCCCGATTCCGACGACCTGGGACGAGTACACCACCGCCGCGGAGAAGCTGCACAAGGCGAACCCGAAGCTCACCATGACGTTCTTCGACCCGAACAACGCCGAATGGTTCAACGGGCTCCTCTGGCAGAACAACGCGAACATGTACAGCTACTCCGACGACAAGTGGCACGTCACCGTCGACTCGGACAAGAGCGAGCAGGTCGCCGAGTACTGGCAGAAGCTGATCGACGAAAAGCTCGTGCGCACCGACCTCGCCAACGGGTCGACGCAGATGTTCGCCGCCTACCAGAACGACCAGATGGCCACCCAGCTCGGGGCGGCCTGGGGCTACACGGGCATCCGTGACAACCTGCCCGACCAGGCCGGCAAGTGGTCGATCGTCCCGATGCCGACCTGGGGTGCGGGCGGCAACTCCGGTGACTGGGGCGGCTCGACCGTCGCGTTCATGAAGGGCGGCAAGCACCTCTACGAGGCGGCCGAGTTCAACACGTGGCTCAACACCGACCCCGAGGCGCTCGCGCTGGCGAACGAGGTGGGCGGCCTGTACCCGGCGTCCACCGACGGGCTGAAGCTTCCTGCGCTGACCAAGGGGGTGCCGTACTACAACAACGAGAAGATCTTCGACGTCTTCGCGGAGTCGTCCCAGAAGGTCGACACCGACTTCAGCTGGGGCCCCACCCAGAAGACGGTGAACCTGGCACTGCAGGACGCGATGGCCAAGGCGGTGGCCGGTGACGGCAAGCTGACCGACGCGCTCGCGACTGCCCAGGCCTCCGCACTGAAGTCGATGGACGACCTGGCCATCCCGGCCACGGCGGGCAAGTGACCACAGAATGACCGACATCGCCACCCGCCCCACCGACGCGGTGTCACCACCGCCCCGGGGCCGGCGCCGTCCGCGCCGGGCCGGCCGCGGCCCCCGGGCCGGCACCATCGTCGCGTTCCTGACGCCCTTCTTCCTGCCGTTCGTCCTCTTCTACCTGGTGCCCATCGGCTACGCGCTCTGGCAGAGCTTCCGCGTGGTACGCCGCTCCGGCGGGCAGTACGGCACCTCGTACACGACGTTCGGCGGTTTCGAGCAGTACGTCGAGGTGTTCCAGAACGACGAGTTCTGGGCCAGCATCGGCCGTATCGGCCTGTTCGGCATCGTGCAGGTGCCCGTGATGCTGTTCACCGCGCTGGTCATGGCACTGCTCCTCGACACCCACCTGCTGAAGCTCAAGGGGTTCTTCCGCACCGCCGCGTTCATGCCGTACGCGGTACCCGGCGTCATCGCCGCGATCATGTGGTCGTATCTCTACTCGCCGCAACTGAGCCCGGTCGTCGACCTGTTGAACGGCATCGGTCTGAAGCCGGACTTCCTCGGTCCCGGTGCCGTGCTGTGGTCGGCGGCGAACGTCTCGACCTGGCTGTGGACCGGCTACAACATGCTGATCATGTTCTCGGCGCTGCAGTCCATCCCGCAGGAACTCTACGAGGCCGCGAGGATCGACGGGGCGAGCAACTGGGCCATCGCCTGGCGCATCAAGGTCCCGATCATCGCCCCGTCCATCGTCATGACCACGGTGTTCTCGATCATCGGCACACTCCAGCTCTACTCCGAGCCGGCCGTGCTGCGCCAGATCTCCTCGAACATCTCCAGCACGTTCACCCCGAACATGCTGGCGTACACCGTGGCCGTCGGGAACAACTACCAGCAGGCCGCCGCCATTTCGGTGGTCATCGCCGTCATCACGTTCGTCTTGAGCTTCGGGTTCATGCGACTGACCTCCAAGAGGGCGGGACTGTGAGCAATCGACCCCCTTCGCAGGAAAGCCGCGTGAGCCGTACGGCCGTCATGGCCCTGATGCTCGTGCTGGCGATCTACTTCATGCTGCCGCTGTACTTCCTGATCGTCGCGGCGACCAAACCACAGGGCGATCTCGCCTCCACCAGCGGCCTGACGTTCTCGAACTTCCAGCTGTTCGACAACCTGCACACCCTGTTCACCTTCAACGACGGCATCTTCGCCCGATGGATCCTCAACACGGTCGTCTACGCGGTGCTGGGCGCGGCCGTGGGCACCCTGATCTCGGCGCTGTGCGGCTACGCGCTCGCCAAGTTCCGCTTCCGCGGCCGGGAGTTCCTGTTCTCGGTGAATCTCGGCGGCGTGCTGGTCCCCAGTACCGCGCTGGCGCTGCCGCTGTTCCTACTGTTCTCCGAGGTCGGACTCGTCAACACCTACTTCGCGGTCTTCCTGCCCAGCATCGTCAGCCCGTTCGGCGTCTATCTCGCAAGGATCTTCGCGAACGCCGCCGTGCCGCAGGAACTCATCGAGTCCGCGCGCCTCGACGGTGCCGGCGAGTTCCGCACGTTCTTCTCGGTGTCGTTCAAACTGATGTCGCCGGCGCTGGTGACCATCTTCCTGTTCCAGTTCGTCGGCATCTGGAACAACTTCTTCCTCCCGATGGTGATGCTCCAGAAGGAGGAGCTCTTCCCGATCACGCTCGGCCTCTTCACCTGGAACGGGCAGACCGCCCGCACCCCGCTCCTCCAGGAGTCCGTGATCATGGGCTCGCTGGTGTCGATCGTGCCCGTGATCATCCTGTTCATCGTCCTCCAGCGGTTCTGGCGTACCGGACTCGCCGCCGGCTCCCTCAAGTGACCGCTCCCGCCCCGTACAGAAGGTCCGCCCCGCCATGCCCAACTCCGCAGTATTCGTTCCCCACTTCCACTGGGACCGGGAGTGGTACGAGCCCTTCCAGGTCTTCCGGCACCGGCTGGTGACCGCCCTCGACACCGTGCTGGAGACAGCCGAGGCCAACCCCGATTTCCGGTTCACAGTCGACGGGCAGATGGCCGCGATCGAGGACTACCTGGAGATGCGGCCGGAGAACCGCGAGCGGGTCGTGGCCCTGGTCACCGAGGGACGGATCGCCATCGGGCCGTGGCTCATCCTGCTCGACGAGTTCCTCTGCTCCGGCGAGACCATCGTCCGCAACCTACAGATGGGGTGGGCGGCCGCGGCGGACCTCGGCGGTGCGATGCCGATCGGCTATCTGCCGGACATGTTCGGCCACGTCGCGCAGATGCCGCAGATCCTCGCACGCGCCGGCATCGAGCACGCGGCACTGTGGCGCGGTGTACCCGGTTCCGTCGACGGTCACGCCTTCCGCTGGCGCGCGCCCGACGGATCCGAGGTGCGCACCGAGTTCCTCTTCGACGGCTACGACAACGGGCTCGACGTCCTGCTGGTGCCCGACCAGATCGGCCGTGCGCTGGGCGAGTACGCCGAGATGACGGCCGAGCGGTGGGGCGGTGATCCGGTACTGGCGATGGCGGGCACGGACCACAACGCGCCCGACCCGCACCTGGCGGCCTGGCTGCGACAGGCGTCCGGCGAAGGACGGGCCATCACCATCGCGACCCTCGACGAGTACCTGCGCAAGCATGTGCGCGACGAGGTGTCCGCCGTCGTCACCGGTGAGCTGCGCAGCCATGTGCGCGGCAACATCCTCCCCGGCGTGCTCTCCGTACGGCTCGGGCTCAAGCAGCGGATGGCACTCGCCGAGCGCACGATCGACCATGCCGAGCGCATGAACGCGCTGTGGTCCCGGCGCGACGACTCCCCGTTCCTCTCCCTCGCCTGGCACAAGATCATCGAGTCGACGGCGCACGACTCTGTCGTCGGCTCCGGCACCGACGAGACCTGCGACCAGGTCGCGGCACGTCTGGCGGAGGCCGCGCAGACCGCGCGCGCCGTGCGGGACGCGGCACTCGCCGAACCGGCGGCCCTGGTGCCGAGCGACGGCTACCTGGTCGCCAACCCGCTGCCGTTCGGGCGTACGGCGCTGGTCGAGGTGG